>JAIEQO010000055.1 GCA_019747655.1 Gemmataceae bacterium
AGGAGCCTCCGCAAAGGAGCGGGCGACGCTGCCAGGGCGCAAACCTCATGCCGGCCGGTTTTGTCAGAGCCTGTAAGCGTACTGGGTGGTCCGGGCCAGGGCGGTGCCGTACCGCTCGGTCACCCCGGACGTGCGGCCGGCCCCGTCGTAGGCGTACCGGGTCTGGCGGGACCCCGGGGCGGTGACGGACAGCAGCCGGCCGCCGCTGTCGTAGGCGTAGGCGGTGGTGAGGGCGTCGGCCGTGCCGTAGGCGGCCGTCGCGGTGAGGGTCCGCCCGAGCAGGTCGAAGGTGCCGCGGGCGACGGCCCCGTCCGGGCCGGTCACGTCGGCCGGGTTGCCGGCGGCGTCGTAGGCCGTCGAGGTGACGAGGACGGTGTCCGACCGGGCCGGGACGGTCGCCGGGCGGGTCCAGGCGGCCCCGCCGTTGGTCCCCACGTCCACCACGTCCGTCACCCGCCCGGCCGGGTCGTAGTAGTACCCGGCGTACGTCACCCGGGCCTTCGGGGCGGTCGTGGCCGTCCCCAGGGCCCCGGTCGCCGTCTCGCCGTGGACCCGCTCCCGGGCGGTCGTCTTGAGGAGCGTTCCGGCCGCGTCGTAGGCGTACTCGGTCTGCGCCCAGACGGTATCCAGGGCGACGTTCAGGGCGCCGGCGTAGCTGCCGCCCCCGCCGGCGGTGACGTAGGCGGCGGTCACCCGGCCGGCCCCGTCGTAGGCGGTCTTGTCGCCCCGCCCGCCGGGGGCCTCGGTACTGACCACCAGCCCGCGGGTGTCGCGCCACCACTGGGTCGTGAGCGTGGCCCCGACCGCCCCGGTCGTCTGGTTCACCCCATACTCGTCGGACCGGTAGACCCGGCCCAGCTCGTCGTAGGGGGTGTCCGTCCGAGCCCGGAGCAGGGAATCGGCCGGGGCGTCGGGGACGCCGTCGTTGTCCGCGTCCGCGACCGTCACCCCGTCCGCGTCGAACACCCGGGTCTTGATGAGCTCGTCCAGGTTGTTGTAGGTCAGGTACGTCAGCGGGCGGTTGACCGCGATTGCCTCCGCCACCTGCACCCCTTCCTTGACGGCCACCGGGCGGTCCCGCCAGTCGTACCAGGTCTGGGTTACCCGGTCGGACGCCCCGAACCCGGGCCGCTCCGTCACCCGGGTCAGGTTCCCGTCCCCGATCCCGTTCCCGTCGTACTCGTACGTACGGACCTCGGCCAGGTCGGTCCCGGCCGTGTTCGACGGCGACCAGAACCCGGATGTCGGGGTGTCGTCGGTCCCGGCCCACTCGCCGACGGCCCGGTCGAGCCCGTCGTAGGCCGTCCGGTAGATCGTCCCGCCCGGGGTCTGGGTCCGGTTCGGCCGGCCCCGCTGGTCGTACCCGTACCGGGTCCGGAGGTAGTGGATCCCTTCGGTCCCGAGGGCGGCGGCCGTGGTGTAGGTCAGCCCGGCCAGGCTGAAGTAGGCGTCGGCCGTCACCGCCTGGCCGGCCGCGTTCACCCCCTGCCGGGTCAGTGACTGGATGCCGGACACCGCCTCGGCCCCGGTCGGCCGGCCGCCGCCGACCGCCGGGGCGGCGGACATGGTCAGGGTCTCGATGTACGCCCGGGCCCGGTCCTCCCGGACGACCAGCGTCGGCCCGGTCGGGGCCGTCCCGGTCCACCCGCCGTAGTACCGGGCCTCGTGGGCCGCGTCCTTGTAGACGGCGTAGTCGACCCGCCCGTCCGGGGCCGTCACCTTGGTCGGCCGGCCGAGCGCGTCCACCTCGTAGGGGGTAGTCAGGTGGAGCCCGCCGCCGGCCGGGGTGGTCCACCCGGGCGGGAGGTTGGTGAAGGTCGAGGTTTGGGTCGTGTCGACGTCCGCGATTGCCCTGGTGACCCCGCCGGTCGCCGGGTCGTAGGCGGCGTGGGTGAGGAACCCGCGGCCGTCCTTCGCCCAGGTGGCCCGACCGTCGGCGTCGTAGGCGACGGCGGTGGAGGTGGCCGCCCCCGGCCCGTTCTGGACGACGGTGACCGTCGGAAGGGTGGTGGTGACGGTCGCCGGCTGGGCCGTCCCCGGGTACCAGGCGTACGACCAGGTCGTGGTCCGGGCCCCGGACCCGCCCTCGTTCCGGTAGACGGTCGAGGAGGCCGGGGCGTACAGCAACGGGTTGTCGGTCAGGACGTAGGCCAGGGTTTCCTGCTTGACCGCGGCCCCGCCCGTCCCGCGGCGGAGGGCGGTCTCGAACAGGAACCCGTCCGGGACCGTGGGGAGGACGGGCGACCCGCCGTAGCTGTAAACCGCCATCAGCCCGTCGGCCGGCCGCAGGTGGCCGGCCCCGGTGTACCCGAGGAGGTCGTCCAGGGTCTCGTCGTGGCCGGTGACGGCCGACGGCGCGGCCTCCTCGACCAGCCGCCAGGTGGCGTCCGTCACCGACAGGGGGGTCTCCCGCTGGCCGTCGTACCGGTACGCCCACCGCCATTGTTGGGTGGTGACCGCGTCCCGGTAGACCCGCAGGAGGAGTTGGTTGTTCTGGTTGGAGTAGTAGGTGTTCTGGTTGCCGTCCGGCAGGCCCTCGACCACCCTCCTGACCCAGGTGCTCGGCAGCTTGACGACCGGCTCGGCCCGGTCGAGGTAGGAGTAGGTATAGGTGCCCTGGCCGCCCGAGCAGGCCGAGCACCCGTCCCCGGCCGCCACCAACTTGGTCACCCGGTTCGACCCGTCGTACTCCAGGTAGGTGTCGGCGTACGGGGCGACCTGGGCGTCCGCAGCAGCGCACCGGACGCCCGCCGCCTGGCCGTCCCAGGTAGGTGTCGGCGTACGGGGCGACCTGGGCGTCGGAGAGGGCGTCGACGTTCGGCCCGAGGGCGGCCACCAGCCGCTCGTAGGCGGCCGGCCAGAAGGCGTACTTCAGGTTCCCGGGCCCGGGGCCGGGGGGGTAGTACCGGTAGTAGCTGGTCTCCAGCACCGCCCCGGCCGCGTCCTTGACCACCGCCTTCTGCCGCTGGCCGTTGGCGTTGGACGTGTACGCGGCCGTCCGGACGGTCGCCCACGCCCCGGCCCCGACCCTCCGCCGCAGCGTCGCCGTGTTGGCCGGGTAGTCGGTCAGGAGCGACTCGGTCACGGCCGACCCGCCGGACCCGACGGTCGTCTGCACCTCGGTCGGTCGGCCGATCGAGTCGTACCCCGTCACCTCGGTCAGGGTGCCGCCCGGGGCGGTCATGGACTTGAACGTCCCGGCCTTCCCCGCCGACGCGTTGGCGGTCGAGAAGTCCCAAAACTTGTACGAGGCGCCCCGGCCGTCGATGACGGTGATCGTCCCCGGGTCCTCGATCATCACGTACGGCTCGTCGTACCGGGGGCGGAAGGTCGGGGGCCCGCCGGCCGCCCAGTCCGAGAAGTACTTGTCGAAGAACACCACCGGCGTGGCCTGGTCGACCAAAACCAACGACGACCCGTTCGTCGCCCACCCGGCCGGGTTCGCCTGGACCAGGTACAGCCCGACCCCCTGGGCCGTGACCCCGCCCGCGAGCCCGCCCGGGCGGGATGCCCACCCCCACGCCTGCCGGCCGGGGAGCCCGCCGGTCTGCCCCGACAGGTCGGTCCGCTTTAGGGTGATCGACCCGTCCAGCCCGACCCCCCCGGCGGTCGTCCGCCCGGAACTCGGGACCGCCCCGGCCCCGGGCCCGGTCAGCCCCCGCACCCGCAGTCCCGCGGGACCGGCCACAGGGTCGGCCCGGAGGTGACGAACCCGGTGGCGATGTTGCCGTAGTAGTTGGCGTCCCCGCCGTACTCCCACCGCAGCCCGAGCTTGCCCGAGGCGTTCCGGGACAGGACGGTGGTGGCGATCCCGGCGTAGGCGTTCCCGTCCGCCCCGGCCGCCGGCGGGACCTCCCCGAGCTTGGTGTTGGTGGTCGCGTCGTAGAAGGTGACCTTCCCGGTCGGGGTCGGCAGGTGGGTCGCTTTGGCCAGCCCGACCCGCCAGGCCATCGTCTGCCCGAACACCACCGGGTCGACCTGGGGGGAGAAGCTGAGGAAGGTCGGGACGACCGGGTCGTTGCTGGCCGCCACCCACACCCCGCCGGCGAACGAGGGCCCGAACGGCTGGTACTCGCCCTGCGGGGGCGGGAGCTGGAGGCCGGTGGCCCCGTCGAACACCCGGACGGTGGCGGCCGGCCCCGGGCCGGTCCCGACCACCACGTCCGAGTATTGGTCGTCGCTGACGTAGGCCAGGGCCACCCGCACCCCGCCGGTGGCCTCCGCCCCGAACGGGGCGAAGTCGAGCAGGGCCGAGCCGGTCGCCCCCGAGAACACCCGGACCTCGGCCGGGTCGCCCGGGCCGGTCCCGACGGCCAGGTCCGGGGTGCCGTCGGCGTTCAGGTCCCCGGCCAGCCCGTCGGCGCCCACCGACACGCCCCCCGGGCGGCCGGGTCGAAGGCGTAGAAGCTGCCGAGAGCGCCGGCCAGCGGGGTCAGGGAGAACAGGTCGTACACCTTGACGTGCGGGGCCCCGCCCACCCCCGCGCCCACGGCGAGGTCGGCCAGCCCGTCCCCGGTCAGGTCGGCGGCGGCCACCGAGACCCCGCTGTCGAAGTCCGGGTCGAACGCGAAGAAGTCCTTGAGGACCGACCCGTCGGCCCCGCTGAACACCCGGACCCGCGGGCCGCCCCCGGCCCCGGCGGCGGTGATCACGTCGGGCACCCCGTCCCCGTCCACCTCGGCCGCGGCCACCATCACCCCGCCGGCGAACGTCTCCTCGTACGCCCAGAAGCTGCCGACCGCCCCCGGCACCTGGTCCCCGGTCTTGCCGTCCAACACCCGGACGTTCGGGCCGCCACCCGGCCCCGGGGCCACGGCCACGTCCGGGTAGCCGTCCCGGGTGAAGTCGGCGACGGCCACCCGCACCCCGCCGAGGAAGGCCGGGTCGTACACCTCCCGCTCGAAGTTCAGCCCGCCGGTCTCGGCGTCGTAGGCTTTGACGACCGGGGCGTGCCCCTCCCCGGCCCCGACGGTGATTACCGGCAGGGGCAGCGGCCGCCCTCCGTCCGGGACCACCCGGTCTTCGAGCTGGTCGAGCCCGAGGGGGGCGGCCACCGGGCGGGCCGGGCGGGTGGCCGCCAGCCGGTCCCACAGGGCGGCCAGCCGGGCGAACCGGGTGTACGCGGCGGGCAGCCGAGGCGGGGCGGTACGGGGCACGGGCGGCGTCCTCGGCTGTGGACCGGGGCAGAACCGGAGCGGGCGGTCGGTCGTGACCGACGGAACGCCGTTGACGGGAGTGGGAGGGATCATCCCCCGGCCGCAAGGGGGTGTCAACGATAAACCGTGCGGATTCTACGGATTGTTCGGATTGTCACCGGCGTACCGCAGGGATGGGCTTCGCCGGGAACCGGTGACCGAGGCCAGTGGCCAGTGTCAGTACAGCCCGAGCCGGTTGCGGCCGGGCGAAGTCCATTCCGCACTGGGTTGCCCAGGCCGTCACGCCCAGTTTCCGCCCGTGGCCCGGTGTGGACCTCACACCGCGGACCGGAACCCGGCGGTCCCGTACACGCCCCGGGTCGGAAACCAAGTGTGTCCCTCGGGCCGACCGTTCCCGGTGGGGGTGGGCTTTCGCCGGGGTGGCGGAAGGACCCGGGCCGGGTGTGTCGGGCTGTTACGATAACTGGTGCGTGGGCCGGCACCCGGCCGCGTGGCAGGCGATGGGGGCGATGGTGGACATCGACCCTGTCACGTCGGCGTGGCCGACCCGACCAGCGCGAGGACGGCCCGCCGGATGGGCTCCGGGAGTGTCGGCCAGGCGGCCACCACCGACGCCAGGTCCGTGTCGGGCGGGTGTGCTGCTCCCGATGCTGCTCCGAACACCTGGGCGGTGTCGGACGCGGAAGTGGTATCGTCACTTACGTCCGGACGGCAACGGTTTGCAAAACCGTCACCCCCGGTTCGAATCCGGGCCGGGCCTCTCCCCCTCCCTCGATCCCTGTTCGCCGGCCGGGTCCGGGGCGACCGTCACCGGCCCGGCCGTCCGCTCGTAGACTGCCCGTCCGACGGGCGTTCCCGCCAGCCGGGCCTTCCGCTCGAAGTTCGTCCGGAACCCCGCCTCTTCCAGCGGTCCGGAGGTCGTCTCGGCGGCGAGTCCCCGGAACGCCGGCATCGCCCGCAGGATGCCGGTCATCACCCCGAAGTACTCGGCCACGTCCGAGGCGACGTGCAGCCGGCCGCCGACGGGTAGCGCCCGGGCCACATCGGCGGCGAACGCCGGGGTGAACACCCGCCGCTTCCTGTGCCGCTTCTTCCACCACGGGTCCGGGAACAGGACGTGGACGGCCGAGACGCTCCCGGGTGGGATCAGCTCCCGGAACACCCGGCCGGCGTCGGCACAGGAGGTCTTGGCGTTCGGCAGCTTGCGGATGGCGAGGCGTGTGGCGGCGTAGAGCTGGTACTTGCGGACGACCTCGATCCCGAAGAAGTTCACGCCCGGCCGGGCCAGCGCCTCCGTCAGGAGGAACAGGCCCTTGCCCATCCCGACCTCGACCTCGACCGGGTGGGGGTTGCCGAAGAGGGCGGGCCAATCCAAGGGAGCCGCAGACCCCTCCCCCCGGGGGGGAGGGGGGGCGAGATGTAAAGCCGACAGTTGGGACCCGGGAGCGGCCGGGTGGTCGGTCGTCCGGTCCCCCCTCCCCCCCGGGGGGAGGGGGTTAGGGGGACGGGTCTGACGAAGCCCCGGCAACTCCACGGACCACGGGGCCAACTCGTCCGGCGACAGCCGCCGCGGCTTACGCACCCAACTCCTCCCGCTTGCCGATCGGCACCCCGATCACCACCGTCTCGAACGCCCTGTCGGGCCCGACGTACCCGGCCGTGTGGAACTTCGTCATCCGCCGGTGGACCTTCAGCCCGGTCCCGACCAGAACCAGCCGGTCGCCCGGCCGGACCGGGCGGAGGAACCGGGCGGACTCGACCCCGCCGAGGCCCATCAGCACCCCGGGGTCGCACACCTTCTGGGTGACGGTGTAGTAGCAGCAGAGCTGGGCCGCCGCCTCGCACATCAGCACCCCCGGCAGCAGGGGAAACCCGGGCATGTGGCCGCGGACCCAGAACTCGTGCAGGGAGAAGTCCTTGTACCCGACGATCCGGTGCCGGGCCGGGTCGACCGAGACCACGGCCGAGAGCATCTCGAACTCGTACCGGTGCGGGTTGACCGACCGGATGGCGTCGAGGTCCGCGACCGGGTTCGAGAGGTCGAGTTGCGTCACGTCGATCGCGTCGGCGTCCGCGGTCATGCGGCGAACCTCGGTTCCCCGGGAGGGCGAGGCTCCCGCCGAGCCGTTCCGTAAACCCGGCTCGGCGGGAGCCTCGCCCTCCCGGAGCCGGTCGCCGGTCACCCGATCACGTCGAGAACCTGGATCAATTCCGTGAGCAGCACGTCCGGGCGGCTGTCCGGGTCCTTCAACCCTTCGGCGGTCGCCCGGAGCGACCCCTTGTCCCCGGCGAACAGGGCGGTGCGGAAGCCGTGCCGCTTGGCCGGGGCGATGTCCCGCTCCAGGCTCGACCCGACGTGCAGCACCTGGCTCGGCCGCAGTCCCTTCCCCGCCATCGCCTTGACCGCCGCCTGGAAGATCGTGTCCGACGGCTTGCGGGCCTTGACCTCGGCCGAGACCAGCCGCAGCGTGGGTGGGAACACGGCGTTCACGTCGAACCCCGGGTCCTGCTTGCGGAAGCACCGCTGGAGCTGCCCGGGCGTAAAGCTCTGGCCGTCGGCCAACAGGCCCTGCGGCTTGCCCCCCTCGAACAACAGCTTGGTGGCCTCGGCCGCCCCGGGGTAGGCCCCGGCCCCCTGGATGCTGGCGTGGTAGAAGTAGGCGATCTTCTTGGCGTACTCGACCGGCGGCCCGTAGGTCGCGGCGTCGTACTGGTACTCCTTCTGGAACAGCTTCTTGACGATGTCGTCCCAGACCAGCTCGGCCCGGACTTCGGGGTGCTTTTCCCCGCCGCTGCCGGCCATCCGGAGCTGGGTCAGGGCCTTCGTGAACAGCTCCCGCATGTACTCCGACGGCTTGCCCGGCTTGCGGCTCATCGACTGCCACATCCGGAACTCCTTGATCGTCTTCTCCAGGGCCGCCTCGGTGACGAAGTCGTGCTGGGCCTCCCAGGTCAACTCCCCGCCGGGGACAGCGACCAGGGTGCCGTACACGGTCCAGAGGACGCCCTTGACCGGGAGGAGTTCGAGGTGCGGCTTGGCCTTCGGCGGGTCGACCTTGGGGGCCGCCGGCCACGGCAGGTCGGCCCGCCCGTCGAGCTTCTCGACGTACTCTTCGAGGGACTGCGGCATGGGCGGACCGACCCGGACGACTGGGGGCGACGCGGTGGGGGCAGTGAGTGTAACCTAACGTCCGATCCGGGCGGTTTCAAGCGCGGCGGGCGGGGGGTGTAAGACCCCCCGGTTCGGATGAACCGGGTGTACGTCGTCGGGGCGGGCGGGATCGGCTGCGCGGTCGGGTACGCCCTGCTCCGGGCCGGGGTGCCGGTGACGTTCGTGGAGGCGAACCCGGCGAAGGTCGAGGCCGGGAACCGGGACGGGGTTCGGGTCGACGGCCGGCCGCCGCTGGCCGCGGGGTTCGTGCCGTTCGCGGAGTGGGTGCCGCCGTCGGGCGCCACCGTCATCCTGTGCGTCAAGTGCTACGACAACGCCGCGGTGCTGGCGAAGCTGCCGCCGGACGCCCGGCTGATGCCGATCCAGAACGGGTTCGACCCGCGGCTGATCGGCCGCCGGCCCCACGCCGAGGGGATCGCGTCGTTCGTGTCGGAGTGCCGACCGGACCGCCCGCACACCCGCATCACCCGCCCGGGAGAGTTGCACGTCGGGGTAACAGACCCCGCCCCCCGTCCCCCTCCCCCGCGGGGGGAGGGGGAGCAAGACGGAAAACCCTGGCTCGGGGCTTCCCCCCCCTCCCCCCGCGGGGGAGGGGGACGGGGGGTGGGGTCTTTGTTGGTCACGAACGACCTGTTCCGCGTCGCAAGCGTCCCGGCCGTCGGCCCGTTCAAGTACACCAAGCTGATGTACAACGCGGCCATCTCGCCGCTGGCGGCGGCGGCCGGGATCGACAACGGGCAACTCCTGTCGGTGCCGGTCGCCCGCCGGCTGTTCTTCACACTGTTGCAGGAGAACTACGTCATCCTCTCGGCCGCCGGGGTGGAGCTAGGCAAGGTCGGGCCGTTCCACCCGCGGACGGTGGCGTGGATTCTCCGGCGGAAGTGGCTGGCAAGGTTCATGGCCCGGCGGTTCGAGCCGTCGTTGCGGGGAACGTACTGTTCAATGGCCGGGGAAATCCAGAAGGGCCGGACCGAGATCGACAACTACAACGGCTACCTGCTCCGGCTGGCCGGGCAGACTGGCACCCCGGCCCCGCTCAACCGGGCGGTGGTCGACCTCGTCACCCGGATGACGGCCGAGCGGGCGACGCCCGGGCTGAACTGGCTCCAGGGGCTCGCGCCCCCGGCTACAAGCTGACGCCCCTCCGGGGCTCCGGAGTCTTAAGCCCCGGAGGGGCGTCAGCTTGTAGCCAGGGGCGCGAGCCCCTGGCCAATCCGTTCGTACCGTTCGCCGGTCGCCACCAAGTCGAACCGCCGGCGGGTCTCGTCCACGACGGTGATGGTGATCCGCAGGTGTTCGGCCGGCAGCGTCGGCTCGACCTTGTCGGCCCACTCGACCAGGCAAACCCCGTCGCCGGCGAAGTACTCGTCGGCCCCGAGTTCAGCGAACTCCCGCGGGCCGGACAGCCGGTAGGCGTCGAAGTGGTAGACCGGCAGCCGGGCCGGGTACTCCTGGATCAGCACGAACGTCGGCGAGGTGACGGCCGCCGGGTTCTTCACGCCGAGCCCCTCGACCACGGCCCGGACGAGGTGGGTCTTGCCGGCCCCGAGCGGCCCGACCAGGGCGACCACCGCCCCGGGGAACAGCAGCCCGCCGAGCCGCCGGCCGAACGCCTCGGTCGCCGCCAGGTCGGGGATGTCGATCGAGCGGAGCATCAGAGGGGGCCGCACGATGAACGCAGAAAAGACACGATGCAGACAAAAGACAGGTTGAATTCACGACAATTTCTTGGTTCTGATCGTGTTTTCACTCTGCGTTAATCGTGCGGCTAGGTTTTACTTCTTCGCCTTCGCCAGCTTGGCCGACTTGTGCCGCAGGTAGGCGTGCATGAACTCGTCCAGTTCGCCGTCCAGGACCTTCATCACCGCCGGGTCCTTCACCTCGATCCCCTCCCGCTCGTCCCGGACCAGGGTATACGGCTGCATGACATAGCTGCGGATCTGGCTGCCGAAGGCGATTTCCCCCTTCGCGTCGTACCGCTGGGCGATGTCGCCCAGCCGCTTCTGCTCCTCGACGGCGTAGAGCCGGGCCTTGAGCAGCTTCATGCAGTTGTCCTCGTTCTTCGGCTGGCTCCGCTCCGTGCGGCTCTCGGCCCGGATGCCGGTCGGCTTGTGGATCAGCCGGACACCGGATTGCGTCTTGTTCTGGTGCTGGCCGCCCGGCCCGCCGGCCGAGAACGTCTGCTTGATGAGGTCGTCCTTCTTGATCTCGATGACGATCGTGTCGTCGAGTTCCGGGACCACGTCCACCGCCGCGAACGAGGTCTGCCGGGTGTCGCCCGACCCGAACGGGCTGATCCGCACCAGGCGGTGGACCCCGATCTCACTCTGGAGGTAGCCGTAGGCATAGGGGCCGACCACCCGGAACGTCACGCTCTGGATGCCGGCCTCCTGGTTCGGCTCGAGGTCCTGCTCCTCGACCCCGAAGTCGTGGGCCTGGGCCCAGCGGGTGTACATCCGGTACAAGGTCTCGGCGAAGTCGCAGGCGTCGGTCCCGCCGGCCCCGGGCTTGATCGACACGATGGCGTTGGCGGCGTCCTGCTTGCCGCTCATCATCGCCTGCAGCTCGAACGCCGCGTACTGCCCCTCGGCCTTCGCCAGGGCCGGCTCCAGCTCGGCCTCGAACGCGGCGTCCTCCTCGGCCAGCTCGGCCATCGCCTTCAGGTCGTCGGCCGCCCGGGCCAGCTCCTCGTAGGGCTTGACCAGCGCGTTCGCCACCTTGAGCTGCCCGATGACGGACTTGGCCCGCTCCTGGTTGTCCCAGAACCCCGGCTCGGCCTGCCGGGCGTCCAGGGCGTCCCGGGCCTTGACCTTGCCCGGCAGGTCAAAGAGAGTCCCGGAGCTGGGTCAGCCGGGCGCACAGCTCGTCGGTCCGGCGGCGGAGGTCCGGGTTCATCGCGGTCGTTCCTTCCGTGTCCGTGGCGGCGGGGCCGCTCGAAGGGTTTGAGAGTAGCATACGGGGCAAGGTTCACATCCCAAAGCCCCGGGGCGGCGGTCATGGGCAAGCTGACGGGCAAGGTGGCGGTCGTCACCGGCGGCGGGTCGGGGGTCGGCAAGGCCGTCGCCCTGCTGTTCCTCAAGGAGGGGGCGAAAGTGGTGATCGCCGGCCGGGACGCGGCCAAGCTGGCGGCCGTGGCCGCCGAGGCCAGCGCCGGGGCCGCCCTGCGGACGGTCGCCACCGACGTGACCAAGCCCGAGCAGTGCGACGCCCTCATCCGAACGGCGACCGAAGCCTTCGGCCGGGTGGACGTGCTGGTCAACAACGCCGGCACGAACATCAAGGCCCGGACGTTCCGCGAGCTGACGCCCGAGGCGTGGGACATGATGATCCGCACCAACCTGGACGGTGCGTTCTACTGCAGCCGGGCCGTCTTCGGGCAGATGGCCGAGCGGAAGGACGGGGTGGTCGTGAACGTCGTGTCGGTGGCCGGGAAGCGGGCCAACCCGCTCGGCGGGGCTGCGTATGTGGCGGCCAAGTTCGGGATGGGCGGGCTGGGGGTGGTTCTGGGGAACGAGGAGAAGGACAGTGGGGTGCGGGTGAGCAACGTCTACCCCGGGGAGATCGACACCCCGATCCTGGCGGCCCGGCCGCGGCCGGTGACGGACGAGCAGCGGGCGGTCATCCTCAAGCCGGAGGACGTGGCCGAGGCGGTCCTGTTCGTGGCCACGCTCCCGCCCCGGGTGTCGGTCCCGGAGCTGGTCATCAAGCCGACGGCCCAGATGTATTGGTGAGTTTCGGGTTTGAGAGTTTGAAGTTTCGAGTTCTTCGGCCGCGGTCTTTCCGACTCGAAACTTCAAACTCGGAACTCGGAACTACCCCTCGGCCACCTCGATCACGACCACCGAGACGTTGTCCCGGGAGCCCTGGTCGAGGGCGAGCTGGCCGAGCCCGTCGGCGGCCGCCTGGGGGTCGGCGTGGTCGGCCAGGTAGGACGCCAGTTGGTCGTCCGGAACCACCCCGCTCAGCCCGTCGGTGCAGAGCAGGAACTTGTCCCCGGCCTGGATCGGGACGGCCGACACCTCCGGCCCCTCGCCGACCTCCTTGCTCCCCAGGTACTTCCACAGGACGTTGCGGAACCGGTGGTCCTTGGCCTCGGCCGCCGAGATCGTCCGGGCCTCGACCAGCGCCTGGGCCAGCGAGTGGTCGACGGTGAGCTGCTGGATGCGGCCTTTGCGGACCAGGTACGCCCGGCTGTCCCCGACCCCGGCGATGAACAACTCCGGCCCTTTGCGCCACACGGCCAGGACGACCGTGGTGCCCATGTTCTTCATGTCCTTGTCCAGGGCCCCCATCGCCATGATCTGGTCGTTGGCCTGGACGATCGCCTTGCGGACCGCCGCCTTGACCGCGTCCGCCCCGAGCTGCGGGGTGAGGTGTTTCCGCAACTCCTGCGGGATGATCTGGACGGCCCGCTGGCTGGCCACCTCCCCGGCCGCCTGCCCGCCCATCCCGTCGGCCACCACCGCCACCGTCAGGTCGGGGAACGGCTTGACGTCGACCGAGTCCTCGTTGTTCTCCCGGTAGTTGCCGAGCAGGCTGCACTTGCCGATCGAGAGCGTGAGGGCCATGTGCCGATCCCCTGGCGCGGGCCGACGGCCGGGCGCGACCGGGCGGGGCGGGCGCCCGGCCCGCGTCGTAATGGATTTCAGCTTACAACGATAGCGCCCGGGGTGCAAACCCGCCCGGCCGAAACTCGCCGGCCGCCGACCCGCCTTCCCCGGACCGCCGGCAGGGGGTAGAGTCCTGGCCGGTTCTGTGGAGCGCGGGCCTCCGGCCCGCATGCGGGCCGGAGGCCCGCGCTCCACGGAGGAGGAACCCCGGCATGGACGCCGCTCGGGTGGTGCTGGTCCACGACTGGCTGACCGGGATGCGGGGCGGGGAGAAGTGCCTCGAAGCCCCGGCCCGGCGGTGGCCGGCGGCCCGCCTTCTGACGCTCTTCCACACGCCCGGCAGCGTCTCCCCGGCCATCGAGCGGCTGGCCATCCGGCCGAGCCGGCTCAACCGCCTCCCCCGCGTCCGCCGCTACTACCGCTACCTCCTGCCGGCCATGCCGTTCGCGGCCGGCTGGAACGTGGCCGACGCCGACCTCGTCGTCAGTTTCAGCCACTGCGTCGCCAAGTCGGCCCGGCCGCCCGAGGGCGTCCCCCACGTCTGCTACTGCTTTACCCCGATGCGGTACGCCTGGCACATGCAGGCGGCCTACTTCCGCAAGGCGGGGCTCGTCGGCCGGTTGAAGGCGGCCGCGGTCGACAAACTTCTCGCCTCGATCCGCGACTGGGACCGGCGGACGGCCGACCGGGTCTCGCACTTCGTCGCCATCAGCCGGACGGTCCAGGACCGGATCAAGGAGTGTTACGGGCGGGAGAGCGTGGTCATCTGCCCGCCGGTGGACACCGACTTCTACACCCCACCGGCCATACCCGCCGGCCGGGAGGATTTCTACCTCGTGGTGTCGGCCCTGGCCCCGTACAAGCGGTTCGACTTGGCCGTGGAGGCCTGTTCGCGGCTGGGCAAGAAACTCGTCGTGATCGGCAGCGGGCAGGACGCCGCGAACCTCCGGGCGAACGCCGGGCCGAACGTGGAGTTCCTCGGCTGGCAGCCGGACGAGGTGATCCGCGACCACCTGCGGCGGGCCAAGGCCCTTCTGTTCCCGGGTGAGGAGGACTTCGGCATCGTTCCCCTCGAAGCCCAGGCGTGCGGCTGCCCGGTCATCGCCTTCGGCCGGGGCGGGGCGACCGAGACCGTCCGCGGGCTGGGCGGCGGCCCCGACCCGACGGGCGTGTTCTTCCCCGAACAAAACGTTGACGCCCTGGCCGAGGCGGTCGGCCTCTTCGAGCGTGAGGCCGATCGGTTCGACCCGCGAGCGGCCCGCCGGCAGGCGCTACTGTTCCGCCAGGACCGGTACGAGGCCGAACTGTTCGGCTACCTGGACCGGGTCGTCACCGGCGAACCGGCGGAGATTCGGAAGGCGGCGTAAGGCGGCGAGAAGACGGGAACGCGGGTGACGCGGATTTGAGGACGCGGCGAACACGCGGATCGAACGAGAACAGGGTGTAGAACGATTTCTGATTTCGGCCTGATCCGCGTTCATCCGCCCTGAAATTCGCGTCATCCGCCTCCCCGTTTGATCCTTGTACCGGGCAAAAAAACTACGGCGGCGAAGCCGACTGGTTGAGCTTGGCCTCCGGGCCGCGGAGGTAGCCGTCCGGGTTACGACGGAACCGGT
>JAIEQO010000225.1 GCA_019747655.1 Gemmataceae bacterium
CGTCACGCCCCGGCCCGGGCACCGGACGGCCGGCCCCGTCCCGCTCTACCTCTCGCTCCTGTCCCTGCGCATTTAGCCTTCCCCTTCCGGTTCGTTGCGACGCCCCGGCGGTAACGCCGCGGGTCCGTCCGTCCCCACCGTCTCACGTTCCGAGTCCGCCCGGGTCGCCACGCGGCCGCGCGTCCGAACACCCGAGGGTGTCATGAGGCTCCGCAGGTTCGTCTCCCCGGTCGTCACCCTCGCCGTCCTCGCGGGCGTCGGGTACGCCGGCTACCGCACCCAGGACCGGTGGTTGCCGCTCGTCTTCCCCGAGAAGGCCGCCAAATCCGGGGGCGGGCACGGCGAGGGTGCCGCGGACGATCACGCCGGCCACGACCATGCCGGGCACGACCACGGCCCCAAGGGGGACCGGGTCAAGCTGTCCCCGCAGGCCCAGAAGAACCTCGCCCTCGATGTCGATACCCTCACCCCCCAGGAATACTGGCGGACGAAGCTCATCCCGGGGGTCGTGGTCGACCGGCCCGGGGAGAGCGACCGGGGCGTCACCTCGAAGGTCGCCGGCGTCGTCACCGCGATCAAGGCCCGGCCGGGGGACACGGTCAAGGCCGGCGACCCGCTGTTCACCATCCAGCTCGCCAGCGAGTTCCTCCAGAGCGCCCAGACCGACCTGGCCAAGGCGGCCCGGGAGCTGGAGTACGCGGCCGCCAAGCGGGACCGGATCGCCGATGTCGTCAGCAAGGGGGTCCAGTCCGGGGCGGCCCTGATCGAGGAGGAGAACCAGGTCAAGCGGTTCACCACCCAGGTGCAGGCCTACCGCCGCCAGCTCCAGGTGTTCGGCCTGACCCCCGAGCAGGTGACCCGGGCCGAGAAGGGGGAGGTGGTCACCGAGGTGACGGTCGTCGCCCCGGGCGGCCCGAAGGCCGCCCCGCCGGCCGCCACGGCCGCGGTCTCCCTCTCGCCCTCCTCCGGTGGTAGCCCGGTCGAACCCAGGCCGGACCCGCACTACGAGGTGCAGGAGCTGAAGGTGACGCTCGGCGAGCAGGTCACCGCCGGGCAGACCCTGTGCCTGCTGTCGAGCCACTCGGGGCTGTTCGTCGAGGGGCGGGCGTTCAAGTCGGAGGCCGACGCCCTCGCGGCCGCGGCCGAGAAGAAGACCCCGGTCCGGGCCGAGTTCGCCGACGAGGCGGCCGGGGCGTGGCCGGCCCAGGGGCCGCTCGTCATCCACCACCTGTCCAACCAGGTGGACCCGGCCACCCGCACGTTCGCCGTCTACCTGCCGCTCGACAACCAGCCGCGGACGTTCGACCGGGACGGCAAGACGCACTTCGTCTGGCGGTACCGGCCGGGCCAGCGGGTGCGGCTGCTGATGCCGGTCGAGAAGCTCGTCACCCTCGCCCCGGACGGGAAGACCGAGCTGCTGCCGTTCGTCCTCCCGGCCGGGGCGGTCGGCCGGGAGGGCGGGGAGGCGTTCGTGTTCATCCAGTCCGGCGACGTGTTCGTCAGGAAGCCGGTCCGAGTGCTGTACGCCGACCGGTCCGAGGTCGTGATCGCCAACGACGGGAGCGTGTCCGAGGCCGAGTTCGTGGTGCGGAACCAGGCGGCCGCCCTGAACCGGGCTCTTAAGGCCGCGGCCGCCGGCGGGGGCGGCGACCCGCACGCCGGCCACGACCACGGCTGACCCGACCCGAACCGAGGACCGACCCCGTGCTCAACGCGATCATCAAGCTCGCCCTCCGCCACCGCCCGCTGGTCGTCGTCCTGTGCCTCGTCGCGCTCGGGTACGGCGGCTACCTCGCCGCGCGGATGCCGATCGACGTGTTCCCGGACCTCGACCGGCCGCGGGTGGTCGTCATGACCGAGGCCCCGGGCCTGGCCCCCGAGGAGGTCGAGACCCTCGTCACCTTCCCGCTCGAGTCGGCCCTGCTCGGGGCGACCGGGGTGCAGGACGTGCGGAGCCAGTCCGGGTTCGGGCTGTCGGTGGTGTACGTCGAGTTCGGCTGGAACGTGGACATCCGGACCGCCCGGCAGACGGTCCAGGAGCGGCTGACAACCGTGTCCGGTGACCTGCCCGAGGGGGTCCGCCCGCAGATGGCCCCGATCAGCTCGATCATGGGCCAGATCATGATCGCCGGGATGCGGCGGCAGCCCGGCCCGACGGGCGGCGAACTGGCGGCCGTGCCCGGGACGCCGTACTACGCCGAGCGGGTGCCGGCCGCAGGCGCCGCGGACCCGGGCCTGTTCGTCTGGAAGCCGAACGACCGCCGCACCCCCGCCGCGTGGGAGGCCGTGCCGGTCGCCGCCGTCCAATGGCAGCCGGCCGCGGCTGACGGCTCGCGGACCGTTCGGGCGACCGTTGGCGGGCAGTCCCGGGAGGTCGTGTTCCCCTCCGAGTTGCAGCGGCAGTTGACCTTGCGGACGCTGGCCGACTGGGTCGTCCGCCCGCGGCTCTTGAAGATCACCGGCATCGCCCAGGTCATCACGATGGGCGGCGGGCGGAAGCAGTACCAGGTGCTGGTCGACCCGGTGAAGCTCGCCGAGTACGGCGTCACCCTTCGGGAGGTCGAGGAGGCGCTCAAGGCGAACAACGTCAACCACACCGGCGGGTACTCGGTCGCCGGCGGCTGGGAGACGCCGATCCGGGTGATCGGCCGGCTCGGGCCGGACCCGAAGCAGGTGGCCGCGGACCTCCGGATGATCACCGTCAAGCCGCCCGACCGGCACGAGCCGGGCAAGCCGGTCGGCCGGCCGGTGCTGCTGGAGGACGTGGCCCGGGTGGCAGAGGGGGCGCAGATCAAGCGGGGCGACTCGAGCGTCAACGGCTACCCGGCCGTCGCCCTGACGGTCACCAAGCAGCCGCACGTGGACACCCGGGCGCTCACGGACGCCGTGAAGGCGGCGCTCCGGGAGGTCGAGGGGTCGCTCCCGCCGGACGTGGTGGTCGAGACCGACCTGTACCAGCTCCGCGACTTCATCGACCGCGGCGTCTACAACGTCGGCGAGGCGCTGGTCGTCGGGGCCGGGCTGGTGCTGGTCATTCTGTTCCTGTTCCTGCTCAACGTCCGCACCACGTTCATCTCGCTCACCGCCATCCCGCTGTCGCTCGTCGTCACGGTCTTGGTGTTCAAGCTGGTCGGCCTCCTCACCGGGGCCGAGCTGTCGATCAACGTGATGACCCTGGGCGGGATCGCAGTCGCCATGGGCGAGCTGGTCGACGACGCCATCGTGGACGTGGAGAACATTTTTCGCCGGCTCGGGGAGAACGCCCGCGCCCCGGACCCGAAGCCGGCCGTCCGCGTGATCTACGAGGCGAGCGTCGAGATCCGCTCGGCCATCGTCTTCGGGACGGCCCTCGTCATCCTCGTGTTCCTCCCCCTCTTCGCCCTGTCGGGCATCGAGGGGAGGCTCTTCGCCCCGCTCGGGGTGGCCTACATCACGTCGATCCTGGCGTCGCTGGTGGTGTCGCTGTGCGTCACCCCGGTCCTGTCGTACTACCTGCTCGCCGGGTCGGCCGCCGCCCACCACCACGGCGACGGGTTCCTCCTCCGCGGGCTGAAGTGGGGCGGGGCGCACCTGATCCGGTTCAGCGTCCGGCGGCAGGTTCTGATCCAGGGCTTCACCTGGCTGCTGGTCGCCTACTGCGCCTGGCGGGTGACGACGATCGGGGCCGACTTCCTGCCGCCGTTCGACGAGGGGGCCGTCCAGGTGAACGTCACCCTCCCGTCCGGGGCGTCGCTCGACGCCTCGAACCAGGCGTCGGCGCTGGTGGACGCGAAGCTCCGGTCGCTCCAGAAGTCGCCCGCGAACCCCGACGGGGAGATCCTCGGGTTCACCCGCCGCTCGGGCCGGGCGGAGCTGGACGAGCACGCCGAGCCGCCGAACGCCAACGAGTACGTCGTCGTCATCAACCCCGAGAGCGGGAAGTCGCGGAAGGAGGTCATCCAGAAGCTCCAGGACGAGGTCAAGGACGAGGTGCCGGGGGTGGACGTGGAGGTCGAGCAGCCGCTCGCCCACCTGATCAGCCACATGATCTCGGGGAGCACCGCGCAGATCGCCATCAAGCTCTACGGCGACGACCTGGACACCCTGGAGAAGGTGGCGGGCGACATCAAGGGGGCCGTCGCCGGGGTGCCGGGGGTCAGTTCGCTGGCCGTCGAGCCGATGCGGAAGGTGGACGAGGTCCACGTCAAGCTCCGGCCCGACGCGCTCGCGTTCTACGGGGTCGACCGGGCCACCGTCGGCAACTTCGTCCAGGTCGCTCTGAACGGCGAGGTGGTGTCCCAGGTGGTCGAGGGGCAGCGGCGGTTCGACCTGCTGGTCCGGCTGGAGGAGCCGTACCGGGCCGACATCGCCAACCTCGGCGACCTGCGGCTCGACCTGCCCGGCGGCCGCGAGCAGGTGCGGCTCTCCGACCTGGCCGACATCACCCCGCCGACCGGGGGCGACGCCGGGGCCAACCAGGTCAAGCGGGACAACGTCCGGCGGCGGATCGTCATCCGCTGCAACGCCCTCGGCCGCGACCTCCAGGGCGTCGTCTCGGACATCCGGCGGAACGTCGAGCAGGACGTGCCGCTGCCGGAGGGGTACTTCGTCGAGTACGGCGGGCAGTTCGAGAGCCAGGAGCGGGCCACCCGGCTGATCGCCGTGCTGGCGGGGATGTCGCTAGTCGGGATGTTCTTCGTCCTGTACATGCTGTTCCCGTCCGCGCGGATCGTGGCCCAAATCCTGATCGCCGTGCCGACGGCCTTCATCGGCGGGGTACTGGCCCTGGTCATCAGCGGCCAAACGCTGACGGTGGCGAGCCTGGTCGGGTTCATCTCGCTCGGCGGGATCGCGGCCAGAAACGGCATCCTGCTCGTCACCCACTACCTGCACCTGATGCGGCACGAGGGCGAGACGTTCGACGAGAAGATGGTCCTCCGCGGCAGCCTGGAGCGGCTCAGTCCGGTGCTGATGACGGCGCTCACGGCCGGCATCGCCCTCGTCCCGCTGGTGGTGGTCGGCCAGGAGCCGGGGCGGGAAATCCTGTACCCGGTGGCGACGGTCATCCTGGGCGGGCTCGTCACCTCGACGTTCTGCGAGTTCCTGATCCGCCCCGGGCTATTCCTGCGGTTCAGCGGGAACTCGGCGGTGGCTCTGGTCCGCGCCGACGAGTCGGCGGACGGCCTGGACGCAGACCCGGGGCCGGCCCCGGCACACGACACACGCCCGCCGCCCGTCGCGGCGGGCGACGAGACACGGCCCGGCCACGGTCCGTGAGGACGGCGGTTCCGGTTTCACCAGGAGGACGTGACGATGCGCACGGTGTTCGGGCTGGCCCTGGTCGGGCTGATCGGCGGGCTGGCGGTGCAGGCGCGGGCGGCGCGGGCGGACGAGGAGGAGGGGCCGCACAAGGGGGTGCTCGCCGAGTGGGGGGACGAGGAGTACCACCTGGAGGTCGTCGTCGGCAAGAAGGACGGGACGGCGACGGTGTACGTCTACGGCAACCACAAGGGCCTGCACGACAAGAAGATGAAGGCGATCGACTCGAAGTCCCTGACCCTGGTCCTCAAGACCACCCCGGCGACGACGGTCAAGTTCGAGCCGGCCCCCGCGGACGACAAGGAGCGGAAGGACGACCCGAAGGGGTCGTCGACCAAGTTCGTGGCCAAGAACGACGTGTTCAAGAAGGACATGAAGTGGGAGGGGACGATCAGCGGCAAGGTCGGGACCAAGCCGTACTCGGGCGACTTCAAGCAGAAGTGACCGCTTCGCGCCGCCCCGTCCGCACCAGCGGCGGGGCGGCTTATTTCCCCCTTTCCCCGGAGGCCGACGATGCGACCCCGTACCCGCGTCAGTCTCTGGGCCCTGGCCGCCTGCACGGCGGGCGTCCTGGCCCTCACTCTCGGTCCGAGCCCGGCCGCCCAGAAGCCGCCGGAGAACGACGCCGTCAAGGCGCTGCTCACGGAGCGGCTGGCGGCCCTCACCCAGATTCACGAGCAAGCCCTCCAGGCGTTCAAGGGCGGCCAGTACCCGATGACGGAGGTGCTGGCCGCGCAGGCCGCGCTCGCCCGCGGCAAGCTCGACCTGTGCGAGACGAACGCCGAGCGGGTCAAGGTCTACGAGGAGATGACCAAGGTGGCCGAGCAGACGGTTCAGGCCGTCCGAAAGATGGTGGGCGTTCAACAGGCCACCGGGCTCGATGTGCTCAAGGCCGAGGTCCAACTGCTCGAAGCCCGGATCGGGCTGGAGCGGGCGAAGGCCGCGAAGTGACCGCCGCCGGCCAATCCCCCCACGTAAGCCCGGAGGGGTTGTGGTACTATTTACCAATGGCGTGGTTGCGGGTTGTGTAACCGCCCGCGTCCACCCGCATCGAACCCCAGTGTGGTTTCGATCGGCCGGGCTCGACCGACAGCCGATAACGGCTACCGGAGGTCGGGGATGAACCCGTTCGGCGGCACCCTAACGCGGTTCCTCACGCTGGTGACGGCGTTCCTGACCGTCACAGCCGGGGTCCCCCACGTCCGGTGCGTTTGCCCCGACGGGCGGGTGAGGTTCTTCTGCCCCGGTCCTGTCGCCTCCGGGTGCTGTTGCACTGACCCGTCCGCTCGCACCGACGGCGGGACGGGGCTGGGCTGCTGCCGGGCGGTCGCCGGCTCTGGGGCAGGTTCCACCAAGTCGGTGTACGGTGCTTCGGACACTTCTGCCCCTGACGGGCACACCCCTGCGGTCAAGGCCTGCGGGTGCGAGCGGTCCGCGGCCGAGCCCCTGCCCCCGGCCGCCGCGGAGGCGGACGACTGGTCGGGAGCCGAAGCCGCGTGGGCCGTTGCTACCGGGATGGTCGATCTCCCGGCCGCCGCCTGCTCCCACGCCATCCTGGTCGAGCGGCGGCTCCTCCTGCCCCCGCCGGACCTCGTGCTCATCCACTGCCACTTCACCTGTTGACCGCCCGCCGGCGGCCGGATCGCGGTCGCCCAACGCGGCGCGTCGTCTTGAGCCCGACCCGCTGGGCTCGCGAAAACCACAACTGCTACGGACTGTCTGGTTCACTCTTTCGCACCCTGCCGGTGGCGTCGCGGTCCCCACCCCTCGACGATCGGGGCGGGTAACGACTGCGGCGGTCCACCGGTGTAACCGGAGACCGCTCATGTCCCTGACCAAGAAGCTGTCGATCTTCGCCATAACGATCGTGTCCGCCATCTCCGCCGGGGCCGGGAACCGGGTGACCGCCGCCCCGCCCCCGGGGGAGCGGTGGAGCGACATGGCCTTCCGGGGCTCTTCCTCGGCCCCGCCGAGCCGGGTCGGGCCGAGCTACGCGGCCCCCCGTTACTACTCCGCCCCGCGACCGGCCCCGGGCTACCCTCAACCGGCCGCGCCCGCCGTCGCGTCGGCCGCCCCCGCTACCCCGGCGACGGTCGCCATCCGGGGTCCCGACGGGGTCGTCCGGACGTTCCCGGTCGAAGGCCCGACCGTCCAGCAGGGCCAACCGGCCTTCGTGTCCGTCCGTGGGACGGACGGGGTCGTGCGGGCGTATCCGGCCGCGGGTGGGCCGACGGGTCCCGGGCAGGCCGTTGCTAGCCCCGCCCCGACGGCGGCCACTCCGGTCGTTACCCGCCCGTGCCGGTGAGTCGTGCGACCGGCCCGGGAGCCGCAGAGAGGGCTTCCGGGCCGGTCGAGTTGTGACGGAACGGCGGCTGGCGGGTGGTTGCCTACTTCCGCGTGCGGAACTCGACCCGGGTGATGGTCTTGCCGTCCGGGGCAAGCACCATGCGGACGACCGAGGCCGTCGAGGGAACGTCTTTGTAGCGACAGTTCCGGCCGTCGAGGACCACCTCCGTCTCGGCCGTCAGTTCGGCCTCGGCCGGCGGTGGAACCTCGGTCGCGTCGGGAGGCAGCCTCTTCCCGAGCGCGACCTTGAGTCCTGCCGGACGGTCAACAGCTTTTGGCCGGTCCAGCGTCGCCGGGGCGGGTGAGACGAGGAACGCGAGGGCGACAACAGCCCCGCAGGGGCGAGTCATGGAACGGGTCTCGTGGTGATCGGTCCGGGAATGTGACCTTCTGCCAGTTGGCAACCTGCGTACCGATGGGTGGGTTTGGTTGCGATCGACCGGAACCGATGGCGGGTTAGTGCCTTCCGTCTTCCACGAAGCCCCATGCTCACCACACAGTTCGTTGCGGTGCCGCGAAAGTAGGCACCCACTGTCCAGTCGCGGGCAGCCGCCCGCGGACACGGTGGTGGTGACACAGTTGGGTTACCGACCCCGGGCACCTACCATCCGGGCCGAAGAGCTTAACTTGCAAAAATGGCATGATGAATCCGGATGCACGAGACCGCGCCCGACGGTTTCGGGAGAACGAGCGTGCCGATTAGCGCCGGCTAAGTTAGCCACCTCGTTCTGCCGATACTACCGGCAGATCCGTCGCGTCCGTGCGATTCGCCACCGACCGAGGTGGATCGCGCTGGAGTGGGTCATGCCGCGCAGGTGGAGATGCCGTGTTACCGCCCTCGCAATGTGCCTTGTGGTGGGGTGTGCCTCGCAGCGTGGGGAAACGACAGCCGGGAACGGACCCGACCGGCCAAAAACCCTTTTGACATGGGCAGCCGGTGGTGATCCGGACAAGAAGAAGTCGGGCGGTGATGACGCCGGGAAGACGAAGAATGGGAGCGGCGAAGCCCGGTCCGACGCGCCGGGTGACGGGGACGCGCGGGTCGAACGCCCGCCCGCGTCCGGCGGCCGAGAGGAACCCTTGGCCTCCGACCGGCCCGACTTCACCGAGGCGAGTTCGACCGTCGGGAAGGGGCGGGTCCAGCTCGAGGCCGGGTACACGTTCGCCACGGACCGCTCGGGCGGGGTGACGACCACGTCGCACTCCTACCCGGAAGCGCTGCTCCGGGTCGGGCTCTTCGCCGACTGGTTCGAGTTCCGGATCGGGCAGACCTTCGGGACCCTCCGGACCGGACCGCCCGGCACGCCTTCCGCGTCCCTCCCCGTCGCGCCGACCGACACGTCCTCCGACCCCTCCCCGCTGAGCGGGACGTTCTCGGCGGGTGGGGCGGAAGACTTATACCTTGGAGCGAAGCTCGGCCTGACCGAGCAAAAGGGTGTTCTCCCGGAACTGGCCCTGATTATCCAGTCCCAGGTTCCGACCGGGCACCGGGATTTCACCGCCGGGCGGGTTCTCCCCGGCCTCAACCTGCTCTACGGCTGGGACGTGATCGAGGACCGAATATCCCTGGCCGGCAGCTCCCAGGGGAACCGGGCGATCGACGCCGACCGCCACGGGTACGTCGAACTCGCCCAGTCGCTGTCCGTCGGGTACACCCTGACCGGCCGGCTCGGGGCCTACACGGAGTGGTTCGCGTTCTACCCGGCCGGGGCGACCGCCGAGGGGGTGACCGCCCAGCACTACGCGAACGGCGGGTTCACCCACAAGGTGACGCCGAACTTCCAGCTCGACGTCCGGGCCGGGGTCGGCTTGAGCCGGAACGCCGACGACTTCTTCGCCGGGACCGGGTTCGCGGTGCGGTACTGATCTGAAGGAAACCCGGCTTTCGGTGGGAGCCGCCCACGCCGCTCGGCTGTGATTGACCCGGCCGGCCCGGACGGTATGATACCCCTGTTCGAGTTGGTCCGGTCCCTGACGGGTAGCCGATGTTTCGGGCGCTGGTCCTACTCCTGCTGTTGCCTGCGTTGCTCACGCCCCCTGGCATGTGCTTTTGCCAGTTCGTCCCGATCTCCCTGCCCTCGGCCGCCACCCGATCTACCATCTCCCCTGGCACCCTTTCCGCGGCCTACGACGCGAACACGCATCCGGAATGTGCATGTGAGGCGTGCCGCTCATGGGCGACCGTCCCCGGTCAGGGTGACGATCACCCGTCGCAGCCCCCGGCTCGCGGCCCGTCCGGACCCGGTGAACACTGGCCCGGTTGCCCGGCCGCCGTCGGGGCCGTGCCGCTGAACATGGTCGTCCCGACCGGCACGGTGACGTTTGACCTCGTCGCCACGGCCGGGTTCTTCACCCCGGTCGCCGAGTCGGTTGTTTCACCCGCCCGTGCCGTTGCGGCCCCGTCCCCGGCGACCTCCCCGCCGCTGTTCATTTCCAACCGCGCTCTGCTGATCTAATCCGCCCGTCAGCGCGTCCCGCTCCCCGCGATTCGACCGCCTCGTCCCGAGAGGGCGCCTCCGTGGGCACACCGGCCCCGAGCCTGAACGGCTTTCCGCCCGCCTCCGTTCCGACCCGACCCGGGCCGTTGCGGCGGCTGGTGAGAACGGTCCCGACCGCCCTCGTGCTGGCCGGGCTGGCCGGGGCGGCGTACTGGGGGCACGCGACCGGGTGGGACTTCTCCCCGCGAGCGGGCGGGGCCGGGCCGCCGGCCGACACCCCACCCCCCGGCGGAGAGCAGCCGGTCGTGCGGGTCGAGCCCGCCGCACCCGGGTCCGGTGCCGACTCGCCCCTGCCCGGCCTGGGCGTTCGGGTCGAGTTCGCGTCCGCCCGGGCGGTCGAGGCGGCCGGGGTCGACATCACCCCGGCCTGGCCGGCACCCCTGACCGAGCAGGTCGCGGCCGCGGGCGAGGTCCGTTTCGACCCGGGCCGCGTGGCCAGGATCGCCGCCCGGGCCGGGGGCGTGGCCCGGCGGGTATACAAGACGGCCGGCGACCCGGTCCGGGCGGGCGAGGTGCTGGCCCTCGTCGACGCGGCCGAGGTGGGGAAGGCCAAGGCCGAGTTCCAGCAGGCTCTCGTCCAGACCCGGCTGCGGGAGCGTGCCAGGGACGACCTGGTCGCGGCCAAGGGGGCAACCTCCCCGCCGCAGGTCCGCGAGGCGGAGGCCGCCGTCAAGGAGTCCGTGGTGCGAGTCGCCGCCGCCGCCCAGGCCCTCGCCAACCTCGGCCTGCCGGTCGACCCGGCCGACTACCGGACGGCCACCCCCGCCGAGGCCGCCCGGCGGCTGCGACTCCTCGGCGTCGACGACACGGCGACCGGGCTCGCCCCGGCGGACGTGACCGCCAACCTGCTCCCGGTCCGGGCTCCGTTCGCCGGGGTGGTCCTCGCCGCCGACGTCGTGGCCGGCGAGGCGGCGGAGGTCGGCAAGCCGCTGTTCGAGGTGGTCGACCCCTCCCGGGTCTGGGTCACCCTCCACGTCCGCCCGGAGGAAGCCCGCCGGGCGGCCGTCGGGCAAAGGGCGTTCTTCCGCCCGGACGGGGGGACCCGCGAGCACCCGGCCGCGGTCGTCTGGGTCGGGGCCGCGGCCGACGAGGCGACCCGGACCGTCCCGGTGCGGGCCGAGGCGGACAACGCCGCCGGGGCGCTCAGGGCCTCGACCCTCGGCCGCGGCCGGATCGTGTTCCGGGAGGAGCCGAAGGCACTGGTCGTGCCTCACGACGCCGTCCAGCCGTTCCGGGGCCGGTCGGTCGTGTTCGTCCGCGACCCCGACTACCTCAAGCCCGGCGGGTCGAAGGGGTTCGCCGCCCGGGTCGTCCGGACCGGCGGGCGGGACGACCGCAACACCGAAGTCCTCGCCGGCCTGGCGGCCGGCGAGGTGGTGGCGACCAAGGGGAGCGGTGTGCTCCTCGGGGAGCTGACGCGGGCGACCGCCGGCCGCTGACCGGCATGCGAGATCGATCGACCCAGGGGAGTGACGATGGCAACCGTCCAGCATCCGCCCGACGCGGCCGGGCCGCCCGTCATGCGGTCGGAGCCGCCGGCCCCGGCCCGGTCCCGGGCCCGCCGGGTACTAGCGTGCGTGGCGTCCGCGGCCCTCGCCGTCGGCAGCGTGGTCGGCGTGGCCGCCGGAGTGGCGACCCTCGGCCGGGCGACCGGCTGGCAGCTCCCGAAGGCGTCTGCCCTCCTCCGGGAGGCCAGGGCCGAGGCCGACGACTGGTGCCAGGAGCACGGGGTTCCCGAGTCGGCCTGCGTCGAGTGCCGGCCGACCCTCCTGCCCCGCAGCCCGGCGTACAAGCCGTGCAAGGACCACGACGTCGCCGACTGCCCGCTCTGCCACCCGGACGTGGCCCAGCTCCCGGCCGGGCCGGCGGTGACGGCGGCGGACCGGGACCGGGCCGCCCGGGCGCTCGCCTTCGCCCCCCGGCCCGAGAACGACCCGAAGTGCAAGAAGCACCAGCGCCGCCTCCAGCTCGCCTCCGACGAGCTCGCGACCCGGCTCGGGATCGGGTTCGCCCCGGCCGCCCGCGGCCCGGTCGAGGAGGTGGTCGCCGCCACCGGGGCGACCGAGTACGACCCGACCCGTGTCGCCCGGGTCACCCCGCGGGTAGGGGGGACCGTTTGGCGGGTCGAGCGGCAGGCCGGGGACCGTGTCCGCCGGGGTGACGTGCTGGCGCTCGTCGATTCGGCCGAGGTGGGTAAGGCCAAGGCCGAGTTCCAGCAGGCCCTCGTCCAGCGGGACCTGCGGCGGGAGACGCTGGACAAGCTCCGGCCGCAGGCCGGGTCGACCGTCCCGGGCAAAGACCTGCGGGCGGCTGAGGCGGCCGCCCTGGAGGCCGACCTGCGGGAGGCGGCCGCCGAGCTGGCCCTGTCCAACCTCGGGATGCCGGTCCGGGCGGACGACGTCCGCGGGCTGTCGCCGGCCGACCTCGCCGGACGAATGCAGTTCCTCGGCCTGCCTGAATCCCTCGTGTACGACCTCGCCGGCCACACCGCGTCGAGCAACCTGCTCGCGGTCACCGCCCCGCTCGACGGGGAGGTGGTGTCCCGGTCGGCCACCGCCGGCGAGCGGGCCGACCCGACCAAGCCCCTGTTCACGGTGGCCGACACCGCTCGGATGTGGCTCACCCTCCGGGTCCGGCCGGACGACGCCGACCGGGTGAGGCCAGGCCAGCCGGTCCGGTTCCGGCACCCGGGGCACACCGGCCCGGCCGAATGGGATAGCGGCACGGTCGTCTGGGTGAGTCCGGCGGCCGACGAGAAGACCCGCACCGTCCCCGTCCGGGTGGACCTGCCGAACCCCTCTGACAGGCACCACGCCCACACGTTCGGCACGGCCGAGGTGGTCATCCGGCACGAGCCCGACGCGGTGGTTGTCCCGAGCGGAGCGGTTCACTGGGAGGGGTGCTGCCACGTCGTCTTCGTCGGGGACAAGGACTACGCGAAGCTCGACGCCCCGAAGGTCGTGCATGTCCGGAAGGTCCGGCCCGGGGCGACGGACGTGCCGACCCCGCTCGGGCCGGTGACGGAGGTGGTCGTAGGGCTCCTCCCGGGCGAGTGGATCGCCACCACCAACAGCGGCCTGTTCCGGGCCGAGCTGCTCAAGAACGACCTCGGGGCGGGGTGAGCGGACTGCAAACACTAACGGCCCGGTCGGGCCGTCCGCCGCAGTCTCGCTGACCGAATCCGCTCCCTGCGAACCGAGTACCCTGTGCTCAACTGGATCATCGACGCCGCCCTGAAGGGCCGGTTCCTCGTCCTCCTCGGGGCGGTCGCCGCCGCCGCCGGCGGGGCGTTCGCCCTCGCCCACCTCGACGTCGACGCCTTCCCGGACACGACCCCGGTCCAGGTCCAGGTCAACACCACCGCCCCGTCGCTCGGGCCGGAAGAGGCCGAGACCCAGATTACCTTCCCGGTCGAGCAGGCACTCGGCGGGCTGCCCCGGGTCAGGGGGCTCAGGTCGGTGTCCAAGTTCGGCCTGTCCCAGGTGGTCGTCACGTTCGAGGACGGGACCGACATCTACCTCGCCCGCCAGCTCGTCACCGAGCGGCTGAACGCGGTCGAGCTGCCGGCCGGGGTGCAGCGGCCGCGGCTCGGCCCGGTCTCGACCGGCCTCGGCGAGGTGTTCCACTACACCCTCACCCTCAAGGACTGGGACTTCGAGAAGGCGACCGACGCCGAGCGGGTGGAGAGGCTCACCTACCTGCGGGTGGTCCACGACTGGTCGGTCCGCCCGGCCCTGCGGACCGTCCCCGGGGTGGCCGAGGTGAACGCCTGGGGCGGGTACGAGAAGCAGTACCAGGTCCGGCCCGACCCGGACCGGCTGTTTAAGCACGGGCTGACGTTTGCCGAGTTGGTGGACGCCCTGGAGCGGAACAACCAGAACGCCGGCGGGGGCGGGGTGACCCGGGGCAACCAGTTCCTGCTCGTCCACGGCCTCGCCCGGACGGCCGACTTGGCCCAGATCCGCGGGGTGGTTGTGGCGGCCAAGGACGGCGTCCCGGTGACCGTCGGGCAGGTGGCCGACGTCGAGGTCGGGTACGAGGTCCGCCGCGGGGCGGTCACCGCCGGGGGGCGGGGCGAGGCCGTCCTCGGCCTCTGCTTCCTGACGATGGGGGAGAACTCGAAGACCGTCTCCACCGCCCTGCGGGCCAAGCTCGACGACCTCCGCCCGTCCCTCCCGGCGGACGTCGAGGTCACGGTCGTCTACGACCGGACCGAGCTGGTCACGGTGGTGATCGAGACCGTCCGGAAAAACCTGTTCGAGGCCGGGCTGCTGGTCGTCGCGGTGCTGTTCCTGTTCCTCGGCAACCTGCGGGCGGCGTTCATCGTGGCCCTCGCCATCCCGCTCTCGATGCTGTTCGCGTTCTCCGGGATGTGGCGGTTCGGGATCGCGGCCAGCCTGCTGTCGCTCGGGGCGCTCGACTTCGGGATGGT
>JAIEQO010000327.1 GCA_019747655.1 Gemmataceae bacterium
CCGGCTTTGGTTGTTTTTTTTGGGGGGGGGGGGGGGGGGGCCCCCCCTTTTTTCCGGGGGTTCCGGGGGGGGCCCCCCCCCCCCCGCTCGCCAGGACGGGGCAGGTGCTCAACAGAGTAAAACGCCCGCTCAGCCCGGCCGGAGGGTGAACACGGCCACCTCGGGGCGGACGCCGAAGCGGAACCGCCACCCGTACCCGACCCCGGTGTTGACGTACAGGTGGCCGCCGCCGTGGTGGTACAGCCCGGCCGCCCACCGCCGGGCGCTCTTCCCGAGCAGGACCCGCCCCAGGCCGGGCCAGTTCACCTGCCCGCCGTGGGTGTGGCCGCTGAGGACCAGGTCGAACCGGTGCCGGCCGAACGTCTCGACCGCACGCGGGTTGTGGGCCAAGACCACCCGGGGGGTGTGCGGGCAACTCCGGCCGAGGGCGGCGTGCGGGTCGGCCGCCCGGCTCCACAGGTCGTCCACCCCGGCCACGACCAGCCCGGCCCCGCCCCGCTCGACCCGGACCGCCTCGTTCCGCAACACCCGCACCCCGGCCGCCCCGAGGGCGTCGGCGACGGCCCGGTGCAGCCCCCGGTGGCGGCGGACGCCGAGGGCGTTGCGGACGGCGAAGTCGTGGTTGCCGAGGACGGCGTACACCCCGAGCGGGGCGGACAGCCCGCGGAAGAGGTCGGCAACGGCCCCGACGTGGCGGTAGCCCTTGTGGACGAAGTCGCCGGTCAGGGCGATCAGGTCCGGCCGCTCGGCGGCGGCCCGGGCGAGGGCGTCTTCGAGGTAGCCGCGGGGGGTGTGCCGGCCGACGTGGAAGTCGGTCAGGTGGGCGACCTTGAGCCCGGCGAACGGGGCCGGCAGCCCGCGGACCGGGATGTCGTGGCGGGTCACGGCCAGCCAGGTCGGCTCGACCCGGTACGCATAACCCACCCGGGCCCAGTTCCGGCCGATCCACCCGGCCAGGCGGGTGCGGACGGCGGGCCGGCGGGCGGGCGGGCGCGGATGCACGGGAGGCGTCTCCGGGGCCGGCGGGCGGGGCGGCGGTCTTCGGGTGAGAGGCCGGGCGGCCGGGGAAGGGTTCGCGGATCGGCGGGGGAGACGGAAACGCACGCGGGGCGGACCCGGTGGCCCGCCCCGCTCGTCGGATCAAGGCTTACTTCTCGTCCTCGTCGTCGTCCTCATCGTCATCGTCGTCCAGGTCGTCGTCGTCGTCATCGAAATCATCGTCGTCCAGGTCGTCGTCCAGGTCGTCGTCCAGGTCGTCGTCCAGGTCGTCCTCGTCGTCCAGGTCGTCGTCCAGATCGTCGTCGTCATCATCCTCGTCGTCTTCCAGGTCGTCCTCGTCGTCGGCCGCCGAGGCGGCGAACAGGTCCGGCAGGCCGGGGCCGGCCGCCCACTCCCGCCAGTCGTCGGCGGGGGTGAGGCCGGTCGGGGTCAGGAGCGAGCGGCCGGGCATAGGGCATCCTCGATACGGGGTGACGGGCCGGGGGCCGGAATTTTCCACACTGCTATCGGTCGGCCCCGGCCGGGACTCCAATCCGAAGGCCGCGGCGGGCGGGTCCCGCCACGGCATTGGTGTCGCGTCCGCCCGGTGCGTCGCGGCCGGGGCACGGGACGTGCAACCCGGCCAACCCGGCCAACCCGGACGGTCAAAGGTAGACGCTTCTTAGTAACCCCCTCCGACGCCGGCAAGCAGCCGACTGGAGATTTTTCACACGCCCTAAGTCGATGCGGTAGCTAATCTTGTGCCCAGACGCAGGCATTTCATACCATAATCTTCCCGATACTCCCGACTTTCCGAGAGCGACCGTATGCCCGTCGAAACTGGTACAGACGAGGCCGCCCGGACCGCCGACTACGGGCTGGTGATGGCCGACCGGATGCCCGACCGCGGGCCGCGCTACACCGAGACCCCGGCCGACCCCTACGCCCCGGACGCCCGGGCCGTCGCCGAGCCGTGGAACACGGTCACGGCCGCCCTGTTCGTGGTTATCGTCGGGTACTGGGCGTGGCGGCTGCGGGGCCGCTACCGCCAGTACCCGTTCCTGTGCGCCTGCCTGCCGATCCTGCTGGCCGGCGGGGTCGGGGGGACGCTCTACCACGCCACCCGGGTGTCGGTCGTCTACTTCCTCCTGGACGTGATCCCGATCTCGCTGCTCGGGCTGGCCGGGGCGGTCTACTTGCTCATCAAGCTCGGCCAGGGGGCGGGGTGGCGGCGGGTGGTGCTGTCGAGCGTCGGGGCGCTCGCCTTCTACGCGGCGGTCAACTTCGTGCTGTTCACCGGGTTCCAGGGTGCGGTCGACCGCATCCCGAACCTGCGGGTGAACCTGTCCTACGCCTCGATCGCCCTGCTCATCCTGGCCCCGATGGCGGTGGTCCTGGTCCGCACCCGGTTCCGGCACGGCGGGTGGGTGGTGGCCGGGCTGGTCAGCTTCGTGCTGGCCTGGTTCTTCCGGCTGGTGGACCGGGACATCGGCGGGCTGCTGCCGATGGGCAGCCACTGGCTGTGGCACACGTTCGGGGCGATCACCACGGCCTGCATCATCGAGTACTTCTACCTGGTCGAGGGGGAGCAGCACCCGGTCGGGCCGGAGGCCGAGCTGGACCCGGGGTGGTGAGGCGGGCGGCGGCGGTGTACGCTGCCGGGACACGGCAGGAGGTCGGGATGAGCCGCGGCATGTTCTTCGGGGTGGTGCTCGTCGTCGGGGGATGGGGTAGCCCCTGTCGGGCTCAGGGGGAACCGCCGGCGGGTGCCGTCCCCATCGCCCCCGCTCCGGCGCCCGATTCCCGCTGGTTCGTTACGTTCGAGTCGTCGTCGGCCGGGTGGGGGATCGGCCAGTCCCGGCAGTTGGACGACGGCACCCGGCTGGTCTGGCCGGTGTCCGGGTCGACCGCCGGTCGGCGGGTCCAAACCCCGGTGTTCCAGACGGATTACAGCCGCACCAGCCTCCTCGCCCGGCCCTGGCCGTTCGGGTGTGGGGCACACCACGAGCTGTTCCTCCACAACCGCTGGTCGGCGGAGTTCGAGGCCGATGTGGCCCCGCCGGCATCGCGGGGGTGCGGCGGCCCGGGGCTGGCGGCCCACCTCCAGTGGTTTGCGGTCGAGGGCGTGACGTTCGCGGTCGGGTTCGACACCCGCCGGGGGCTGGTCGCCCGATGCCGGCTGGGGTTCTGACGCCGGGCGGGGCGGGCGGTGTTGCCGGCCGGGCGTAGAACAAGCGCAACCCCCGGAGCCGGCCGCCCCATGCCCACCCTGGCGAAATTCTCCGTCGGCGTCGGCGACCGGTTCGCCCGGCAGGCGAAGGCCCAGCTGCGGGCCTGCGAGCTGGCCGCCGAGGCCGGGGTCGAGGTCGTGCCGGTTTGGAACAAGTCGAACCGCGAGCACACCATCATCGGCACCGAGCCGGCGACGACCCGGGCGGCCGCCGACGCCGCGGTCCGGGAGCTGGGTTGGCAGAAGCCGTATCACGTCGACGCCGACCACATCCGGCTGGAGACTGTCGACCGGTTCCTGGCACCGTGCGACTTCTTCACCATCGATGTCGCGGACTCGATCGGCCAGCCGGCCGACCCGGCGGCCGTGTCCCGATTCGCCGACCGCCACGCCGACCTCGTCGGCCGGCACGCCCTGCCGGGGTTGAAGGAGCCGGTGACGATCGCCCGAGACGACCTTCAACGGGTCGGCGGAAAGTACCTCAAAGCCGCCCAGGACGCCGGGACCATCTACCGGAAGATCGCGGCCGCGAAGGGGGCCGGCTCGTTCGTCACCGAGGTGTCGATGGACGAGACCGACGCCCCGCAGACGCCGCCGGAGCTGCTGCTGATCCTGGCGGCCCTGGCCGACGAGGGCGTGCCAGTCCAGACGATCGCCCCCAAGTTCACCGGTCGGTTCAACAAGGGCGTCGACTACGTCGGCGACGTGGCCCAGTTCGAGCGGGAGTTCCGGCAGGACTTGGCCGTCATCGCCTTCGCCGTCTGGCGGTTCGGGCTGCCGGCGGACCTGAAGCTGAGCGTCCATTCGGGGAGCGACAAGTTCTCGCTCTACCCGGTCATCCGCCGGGCGGTCCGCGACACCGGGGCCGGGCTGCACCTGAAGACGGCCGGGACGACGTGGCTCGAAGAGGTGATCGGCTTGGCCGAGGCCGGCGGCGACGGGCTCGACTTGGCGAAGGAGATTTACGCCACCGCGCTCAAGAAGAAGGCCGACCTCTGCGCCCCCTATGCGGCAGTCATCGACATCGACCCGGCCAAGCTGCCGCCGGCCGACGCGGTGGCGGGCTGGTCCTCGGAGCGGTTCGTTCGGGCCCTGCGGCACGACCCGGCCGACCCGCAGTTCAACCCGCACCTGCGGCAGCTCGTCCACGTCGGGTTCAAGGTCGCGGCCCAGATGGGCGACCGCTACCTCCGGGCGGTCGAGGCCCACGAGACGACCATCGCCCGAAACGTCACCGGCAACCTGTGGGACCGGCACCTGAAGCCGCTGTTCGTGGGGTGAGCGGGGTCGCCTCATGCTACCGGCGGACTCGTTGCGGCAGTGGGCGTTCTGGGACCGGCCGTGGTGGCTGCGGTTGATCCTGTACGCGAGCTACGCCGGCGTCATGGCCGCGTGCCTGGTGTGGACGGTGGCCGTCCTGGCGGTCGGCGGCTTCGTCGTTCTGGTAACCCGGCTGCTGCCCCCGCGGTGGCGGCCGGCGTGGGACCTCCCGCCGCCGAAGACCCCGCCGGCCGCCCCGTGCCCGGACTGCGGGGCGGCTGTGGCCGCCGGGCCGGTGACGGGCGACGCCCAGACCGGGGAATGCTCCGACTGCGGGCGTCGGTTCTGGCGGGTCTATTGTCGGACGACGTTCGGCGGGTTCTGGTGGCGGTGGGAGCCGAAAGACACCGCTCCGCCGACGGGAGAGTTGTGATGACCGACCTGTTCGACCTGACCGGCGAGGTGGCGGCCGTCCTCGGCGGGACGGGCGTGCTCGGCGGGGCGATGGCCGAGGCTCTGGCCGCGGCCGGGGCGAAGGTGGCCGTCGTCGGCCGAAGCGAGGAGCGGGGTACGGCTTGCGTCCGGCGGATCGAGGCGGCCGGCGGCACCGCGATGTTTCAACAGGCCGACGCCATGAGCCGGGAGTCGTTGGCCGCCGCCCGGGACGCGATCCAGACCCGGTTTGGGACTGTGACGGTGTTGGTGAACGGAGCGGGAGGCAATAAGCCCGAGGGGACCGTCATGCCCGGCGGCGACTTCACCACGCTGCCGCTCGACGGCTGGAACGCCGTGTTCGACCTGAACCTCGTCGGCGGGACGTTCCTGCCGTCGCAGGTGTTCGGCGAGTCGATGCTGGCGGCTGGCAAGGGGAGCGTCATCAACATCGCCTCGATGTCGTCGATCCTGCCGCTGTCGCGGGTGGTGGCGTACTCGGCGTCGAAGGCCGCGGTGCTGAACCTGACGCAGTGGCTGGCCCGGGAGTGGGCCCCGAAGGGCGTCCGGGTGAACGCCATCAGCCCGGGGTTCTTCCCGGCCGAGCAGAACCGGCGGATGCTCCTGAAGGACGACGGCACCTACACGGAACGCGGCCAGGCGATCGTCGGGCACACCCCGATGGCCCGGTTCGGCGACCCGAAAGAGCTGGCCGGGGCGGTCGTGTGGCTGGCGTCGCCGCGGGCCGCCGGGTTCGTGACCGGCCAGAATATCGTCGTCGACGGCGGCTTCTCGTCCTGCACGATCTGAGCCGCCTGCCGACCCCGGGCTCACGCCCGGGGCTACAAGCTGTCGTCCCTTCGGGACTCAAGCATCCGGAGCCGCGGAGCGGCGGCAGCCCGTAGCCCGGGGCGCGAGCCCCGGGTCCCGTCGTAAGGGGGACCTATGCCGGACGGTATCCTCCCGGTCATGCTCACCGGCTTCGACCCAACACTCCCGCTGTCCCGCGCCCGGACGATGCCGAACACGTGGTACACCTCCCCGGAGGTGGCCGCGGCCGAGCGGGAGGTGGTGTGGGCCCGGACGTGGCAGCTCGTCGGCCGGGCCGAGCAGGTCGCGGCCCCGGGGTCGTACCTGACGGCCGATATCGCCGGCGAGCCGGTGCTGGTCGTCCGCGGCGACGACGGCGAGCTGCGGGCGTTCTTCAACGTCTGCCGGCACCGGGCCGCCCCGCTCCTGACCGAGCCGTGCGGACAGGCGACCAAGCTCCGCTGCCGCTACCACGGCTGGACCTACGACCTCGCCGGCCGGCTCCGCGGCACCCCCGAGTTCGACGGCGTCGAGGAGTTCCCGCGAGAAACCAGCGGCCTCGTGCCGATGGCCGTGGCCGAGTGGGGGCCGTTCGTTTTCGTGCATCTGACCGAACCCCGCGAACCCCTGGGCGGCTCCCTGCGTCCGTTGCCGGGGTGGGTCGAGTCCCGCGGCGGGTTCGGCGACCTCACCTGGAAGACCCGCAAGAGCTACGACCTGGCCTGCAACTGGAAGGTGTACGTCGACAACTACCTGGACGGCGGGTACCACGTGAACACCGTGCATCCCGCCCTGGCCGGGGTGCTCGACTACCGCGAGTACCGGACCGTGTGCGACGGCAACACGGTCGTCCAGAGTGCCCCGCTCAAGCCGGCCGAGGGCGACGCCGGGCGGACCCGGACCGGCGACCTGGCGGCGTACTGGTGGGTCTACCCGAACCTGATGCTGAACCTGTACAGCGGGGTGATGGACACCAACCTGGTCCTGCCCCTCGGGCCCGACCGCTGCCGGGTGGTCTTCGACTTCTACTTCGCGGCCGGCACGCCGGACAACTTCGTCCGCGAGAGCGTGGCCGTCGCGGACCAGGTCCAGGCGGAGGACGTGGGCGTTTGCGAGGAAGTGCAGCGGGGGCTGAACAGCCGTAGCTACACGACCGGCCGCTTCAGCGTGAAGCGGGAGAACGGCGGGTACTACTTCCACCAACGCCTCGGCCGGGCTCTGCAAGCGAGCGGGGGGTCATCGGGTGGCTGACGCGGCGCGGTTCCGATCCGGTCTGCTGTACGGGCTGGTCGCGTACATCTGGTGGGGGCTGGTCCCGCTCTACTTCGCGGCCCTCAAAGACGCCGGCGTCCCGGCCGGCGAAATCCTGGCCCACCGGATCGCCTGGGCGTTACCGATCCTGCTCGTGCTGACCGCGTTCGCCGGCGGGTGGGCCGACCTCGGCCGCGTCCTCCGTAGCCGCAAGCTGGTCCTCACCTTGCTCCTGTCGGCCGTCCTCCTGGCCGCCAACTGGCTGCTCTACATTTACGCCACCCTGACCAACCGGGTCGCCGAGGCCAGCCTCGGGTACTACATGCTGCCGCTGGTGAACGCCGCCCTGGCCACGACGGTCCTGGGCGAGCGGCTTCGCCCGCTGCACTACCCGGCCCTCGCCCTGGTCGCCCTCGGGGTGGCCATCCCGTTCGTGGCGGCCGGGACGTTCACCTGGATCGCCGTCGCCCTGCCGATCTCATTCGGGATTTACGGGTTGGTCCGCAAGACGGTCGCGGTCGAGAGCACGACCGGGCTGACGGTCGAGTCGCTGCTCCTGCTGCCGCCGTCGCTGGGCTACCTGCTCTACCTGGCAGCCAACGGGCAGAGCCACTTCGCCGGCGACTGGGCGGTCAACGGCCTGATCGCCTTCAGCGGCATCGTGACCGTCGTACCACTCCTGACGTTTACGCTCTCCCTCCGCCGGCTGCCGCTGTTGACGATGAGCTTCATCCAGTTCGTCTCGCCGACGGTCCAGATGCTCCTAGCCGTCGCGGTCCTCGGCGAGGTGCTGACCCCGGACCGGGTGGCGGCGTTCGCCTGCGTCTGGCTGGCGGTGGCGGTCTTCGTGGTCGACGCGACGCGGCAGATGCGGGCGGCCCGGGAGCGGCGCGGCGTCAGCCCGCCGGTGTTACGACTCGACCGGCGGGCTGACGCCGCGCCGCTCCCGACCCGGCTCACACGATGATCCTGTGGATTTCGGCCTGCGGGTCGCCGCCGGTGACGTGGACAGTCCCCGCGGCGTCGACGTACACGTTCACCTCGGTCCGGACGCCGAAGTCCTTGAAGTAAATCCCCGGCTCGATGCTGAAGCAGGTCCGGCGGATGACCCGGCGGTCCTCGCGGGTCTCCAGCCCGTCCATGTGGGCCCCGTTCCCGTGGACCTCCTGGCCGATGTTGTGCCCGGTGCGGTGGGTGAAGTGGTCGCCGTACCCGGCCTTCTCGATCACCGCCCGGGTGGCGTCGTCGACCTCGGCCCCGGCCAGCGGCCGGCCGGCCGCGAACGCCTCCTTCACCGTCGCAATGCCCGCGTCCCGGGCCGCCGCCGCGACGGCGAACACCTTCGCGTACCGCTCCGGCACCTCGGCCCCGACGTAGGCCACCCGGGTGTAGTCGGCGTACACGGCCCGCGGCTGGTCGAGCTTGGCCCACAGGTCGACGAGGACCAGGCTGCCGGGGACGATCGGGGCGTTCGACGCCGGCGTCGTCTCGTAGTGGGGGTCGCCGGCGTGCGGCCCGACGCCGACGATCGGCGGGCTGTAGGTGACGCACCCGTGGTCGGCGAAGTGCTTCATGATCCGGGCCTGGACGGCGGCCTCGGTCACGCTCCCGTTGGCCCGGATCTCGCCCGCGATGAACCCGAACGCCACGTCGTAGGCGGCCCGGCAGACGGCCGCGGCGGCGAAGTGGCTCTTCTCCTGGGCGTCGTCCCAGACCGCCTCGAACTGTTGGATGAGATCGCCCGACGGGACGACCTCGACGCCGTACCCCTTGACCAGCTCGACCGTCCCGGCGTCGACCCGGGAGATGTACGGGTTGGCGTTGCGGGGCGAGTACTCCATCGCCACCCGCTTGGCCCCGATGACCAGCTCGCCGACGCCGGACTCCAGGTCCTGCCAGCGGCGGTAGACGGTCTTGGCGGTGCCGGGCAGGCGGTCGAGGGCGGCCGGCTCGATGGCGTGGACCAGCTTCTTCGGCTCGCCGGCCGCGGGGACGTAGTAGAACCACCGCCGGGACAGGTTCTTCCCGGCCAGGTCGGCGACCCGCTGGGCCAGGACGTTGGTCCCGCGGAAGTCGTACAGGAGCCAGCCGTCGAGGCCGGCGTCGCGGACGGCGGCCTGGACCGCGTTCAGGTCGAACACCGTTGCACCCCCATCCGTCGGCGAGAGGTCATTCGATTGTACCTGTAGCGGCCGGCGGCGGAACGGCGATTCCCGTTTCCGCTTGCGGCCCGCCGGCGGGGCCGGATAATCAACACTCTCCCCACTGCCGTTCCGCGCCGAGCGACCCCCGCCGATGACCCGCCGTTTCGTCCTGCCCGCCGTCCTGCTCGCCCTAGCCCCGGCCGCCCATGCCGTCGAGCCGGCCGACCTCAAGCCGGGACTCGTTACGACATACCACGGGTGGGGTGTCGAAGCATACACCACCAGCCTCGAACCCACGGTGTCGACCCGACTGGGCGAACGAGAAACCGGACATCCCCGGCTTAACGGGACGAGTCTGATCAAGTGGACGGGGTACTTGAACATCGTCCGTCCTGGGAAATACAAGTTCTACTTCAACGGCACCTCGGACATCTTTTGGGTGAAGGTCGGGGGCGAGAGGGTGCTCTTCGTTAGCGCGAGCGGACGCCGAGGCGGCGAGGTCGAGTTGGAAGGCGGCGTTCAGTCGTTTGAGGCAATTAGCGGTATTCACCGACCGCGGACACGATCACAAGTCGAATTGCTGTGGGAGGGCCCCGGGTTCGTCCGCGAGCCGCTGCCGCACCAGTTCTTCGGGCACCTGCCCGACCAACGGCCGAAGTCGTTCGAGGCCGACGCCCGGCTCGAACACGGCCGGTTCCGGTTCGAGGAGCTGGCCTGCGCCCGCTGCCACAAGCCGGCCGCCGACGACGCGATGGCGAAGGGACTCGTCGACCGGCCGGCCCCGGTCCTCACCGACGTGGCCAAGCGGAGCTACGCCGGCTGGCTCGACGCCTGGCTGGCCGACCCGGCCAAGCACCGGCCGGACACGGTCATGCCGAAGATGTTTGCCGACGACGCGGCCGGTAAGGCCGAGCGGTATGCCGTGGTGCAGTACCTCGTCGGGCTGGCCGGCAAGCCGCTCAATCCGTCCCGGGCACCGACGATCTCGAACGACTACCGGCAGAGCATGGAGCGGGGCCGCGTCTTGTACCACGTCACCGGCTGCGCGGCCTGCCACGACGCCCCCGCGGCGAAGAAGCCGGCCGGCGGCGAGGAGGACGAGAAGCCGCCGCTCAAGCCGGAGGAGTTCGTGTACAGCCTCGGCACGGCCGGGCCGTCGGCCAAGTACCGGCTCGGGGCGCTGGGCAGCAAGTACCGCCCGGACACCCTGGCCGCGTACCTCCGCGACCCATTGAAGGTGAACCCGTCCGGCCGGATGCCGCACATGACCCTCAAGGACCGCGAGGCCGAGGACATCGCCCGCTACCTGTGCCGCGTCACCGACGAGTCACTGACCCCGACGATGCCCGAGCCGCCGGCCGAGGCGACGAAGACGGAGGTCGAATGGCGCGACCTCGGAGCGAAGCTGGTCGTGAGCAAGGGGTGCGTCAACTGCCACGCGGTCGAGGCGGAAGGCAAAGCCGTCGAACCGAAGGCCGCGTTCCCGTTGCTCGACGCGGTTAAGAAAGCCAGCGGGACGGGCTGCCTCTCGGACACGCCCGACCCCGCGAAGCGGCCGGCGTATTCGCTCGACAAGGCCGAGCGCGAAGCCGTCGCGGCGTTCGTGAAGGAGGACCTGACCGGAGCCGGGTCGCCGGCGCCGACCCATGCGGCCCGGGCCGCTCTCCGCCGGTTCAACTGTCTCAACTGCCACACGAAGGACGGCGAGGGCGGACTCCCCGTCGAGCTGGCCGACCAGATGCGGCTGATGGCCCGGGCCGAGAACGCCGACGACGTGCGGCCGCCGCCGCTCACCGGGGTCGGCCACAAGGCCACGCCCGAATGGCTCCGGTCGGTCCTGCTCGACGGCGGCCGGGCCCGGCCGTGGGTGCAACTGCGGATGCCGCAGTACGGACCGGCGAACGTTGGCAACCTGCCGCACGGACTGGCCGCCCTCGAAGGGGTCACGCCGGACGACCCGCCGCACGCGGTCAAGCGGACGCCGGAGGCGGTCGCGGCCGGCCGGGGGCTGATCGGCAAGGGCGGGCTCGGCTGCATCTCGTGTCACGACATCGCCGGCGTCCCGAACACCGGGACCCGTGGTCCGGACCTGGCCACCACCGGCCGCCGGGTCCGGTACGACTGGTACGAGCGGTGGCTGCACCAGCCCTTGCGGATGGTCCCCGGGACGCGGATGCCGCAGGCGTTCGTGGACGGGAAATCGACCCTGCCGGGCGTGCTCGGCGGCGACCCGAAGGCCCAGGCCGAGGCCATGTGGGCGTACCTGTCGCTCGGCCCCGGGCTGCCGCTGCCCGACGGGCTGGAGCCGCCGAAGGGGTTACTCGTCGCGGTCGCCGACCGGCCGCAACTGCTCCGCACCTTCCTGCCGGACACCGGGACGCGGTCGCTGGCCGTCGGCTACCCCGGCGGGGTGTCGCTGGCATTCGACGCCGACCGCTGCCGGCTGGCCTACGGCTGGTCCGGGAACTTCCTCGACGCCTCGCCGGTCTGGAACGACCGCGGGGGCGGTTTGGCCAAGCTCCTCGGGCCGCGGTTCTGGGCCGCCCCGCCCGGCCACCCGTGGGGCCTGACGGCCAACCCTGACCTCCCGCCCGACTTCCTCGGCCGGGCCGACAGCCCGGCGTTCGGGGCCACGCTCGCGGACGACCCGCCGCGGGTGTACGACGGGCCGCGGGCGGTCCACTTCGACGGCTACTCCGCCGACGGGGCCGGCCGGCCGACGTTCCACTACCGGCTGACCGGGAACGCGAACGGGGCCGAGTTGAAGGTGGCCGAGACGCCGGCTCCGGTGGTGTCCGGGGTAGCGGCCGGGGTGCGGCGGTGGTCCGCGGTCGAGGTCCCGGCCGGGTACACGGCCTGGTTCCTGGCCGGGTCGGCGATGAAGGAGCCGCGGGTGATCGGGGCCGACGGGAAGCCGCACCCGAAGGGCGATTCCGCCCCGGCGGCCGGGGTGCGGGTGATCTTGCCGGCCGACAACGACGCCGCGACGGTCCTTGAGTTGGCCGACGCCCCGACCGGGACCGAGTGGCGGTTCGTACCGCGGCCCGGCGGCGGGTGGCTGGCTCTGATCCGGCTGCCGGTCGGGAATGAGCCGCTCAAGGCATCGTTCGCCGTCACCGTCTGGGGCCTGCCGAAGGACGACGACGACCTCCTGAAGGGGCTCGGCCCGAAGTGACCACCAACCCCGCCGACGGCCCCGGCGACCCCGACCCACCGCCGGACGTGCCGCTCCCGCCGACCCCGTGGGCGTGGCGGGCCGGGCTGGCCGGGCTGGTCGCGGCCGTCGGGCTGGTCGCCTACGCCCTGCACGGGACGCTCGGCCCGCGCTTCCAGGCCGGGTGTGGCGTCGTCTGCTTCCTCGGGGTCGCCGCGTTCTTCTCGAAAAGTCTCCAGTCGGTCAGCCCGCGGACGCTGCTCTGGGGCGTCGGCCTCCAGTTCGCCCTGGCCGTCGCGGTCATCCACTCGGACTGGGTGCGGGCCGGGTTCGGGGCCGTCGGCCGGGGGATTGGGGCGCTGGTCGAGGCTTCCAACCACGGGGCCGAGTTCGTGTTCGGCGGGCTGGCCAGGGTGGACGGCCCGGCCGGGTTCGTGTTCGCCTTCCGGGCCCTGCCGCCGATCATCTTCGTCTCGTCCTTCTTCAGCGTCCTGTACTACCTCGGCGTCCTTCAGATCCTGGTCCGGCTGATGGCCCGGGTGATGATGTACCTCATGGGCACGAGCGGGGCCGAGACCCTGTCGGTGGCGGCCAACGTGTTCATGGGCCAAACCGAGGCGCCGCTGATCGTCAAGCCGTTCGTCCCGCGGATGACCCGGTCCGAGCTGCTGGCCCTGATGGGCAGCGGGATGGCCCACATCTCCGGCGGGATGATGGCCGTGTACATCTCCTACGGGGCCGACCCGACGGCCATCCTCTGCACCTGCGTGATGGCCTGCCCGGCCAGCCTGTACCTGACCAAGCTGGTGCTCCCCGAGGCCGGCCGCCCCGAGACCGCCGGGGCCGCCCCGGTCCACGCCCCGACGCCCTATGTCAACGTGATCGACGCGGCCGCCGCGGGCATCAAGGACGGGCTGTTCCTGGCCCTGAACGTGGCCGCCATGCTGATCGGGTTCATCGCCTTCCTGGCCCTGTTCGACCTCATCCTCGGCGGGGTCAAGCCGCGGCTGATCGAGGCCGGCGCCCCGGCCGACCGGCTCGGCTGGTGGCCGGACGACCTGAAGCTGGAGACGGTGTTCGGGTGGGTGTTCGCCCCGGTCGCGTTCCTGCTCGGGGTCGAGCCGGGGGACACGGGTCGGGTCGGCAGCCTGCTCGGGATCAAACTGGCCGCGAACGAGCACGTCGCCTTTCTGAAGCTGAAGGAGTGGAAGGCGGCCGGGGACGCGATCCTGTCGCAGCGGTCGCAGGTGCTGGCCGTCTTCGCCCTGACCGGGTTCGCCAACTTCGCCTCGGTCGGCATCCAGCTCGGGGGGATCGGGTCGATCGCCCCGAAGCAGCGGCCGAACCTGGCCCGGCTCGGGATGCGGGCCCTGTTCGTCGGGTTCCTGGCGACGCTCATCAACGCCGCGGTCGCCGGGCTGCTGATGTAGCCGATCCCGAGACCCCTCCCCCTAACCCCCTCCCCCGGGGGGAGAGGGGGGACCAGGCACCCTCCGGTCCCCCCTCTCCCCCCGGGGGAGGGGGTTAGGGGGAGGGGTCTTCATGCTCACCCACTCGAACAGCCCGACGGCGTACCCGTCCGGGTCGCGGACGAACGCCTCGCGGTAGCCCTCGGGGCTGTCCCTGACGGGCACTCCCGACGGCCCGAGCCGGGCCAGCTCCGCCGCCAGGTCGGCGACCTCGAAGTGCAGCGTCACCCCGCCCGGGGCCGGCGTGCCGGCCTTGAGCGCGAGCCGCCCGCCGGCGTCACCTTGCAACAGCGCGAAGCCGTTCGCCACGTCGAGCAAAATGACCCGCAGGCCGAGCCGGTCCCGATACCACACCACCGAGGCGGCGAAGTCCGACACGGCCAGCTCGGTCATGAACAGGGCCGGCACGGCTACCCCCGCAGCCGGGGCGGGGCCGGCTGGTCCGGCGGCGACGGCGGCACCGGCACCGCCCGCGGGGCCGCCGGCAGGATGTCCCGCACCGCCGGCGGGCCGCCGGACGGGTCGGCCCGCCACCGCTTCACCGCCCCGTCCCGGCCGACCGTCACCAGCCCGGTCCCGTCCGGGGTGAACTGCACGGTCAGGACCCGGTCGGCGTGCCCGGTCAGGACGATCCGCTCCTGCCCGGTCTCCGGGTCCCAGAGCACGACCGTCCGGTCGGCCCCGCCGCTGGCCAGGGTCATCCCGTCCGGGGCGAAGCTCAGGCTCAGTACGGCGTCGACGTGCCCGCCCAGGTCGGCCTGGTGGTCCAGCCCGCCGTCCGGCCGGACCCGCCACACCTTGACCAGCCCGCGGGCGTCGGCGGTGGCCAGCCGGCCGCGGCCGAACGCGGCCGCCGTGACCGGAGCCGGGTGTGCGGCCGGGAGGTCGGCCAGCACCCGCCCGGA
>JAIEQO010000867.1 GCA_019747655.1 Gemmataceae bacterium
CCCGCGACCGCCGCGGCGACGGCCGCGGTCAGCCCGGCCGCCGCCAGTACCCGCCGGAATGGATGTTGCATGGGAAAGGCCCCGCCCGCGTGTGAATGACCCGGCCAACCGCCGCCCGGCGGCCTGCCCGGGGGATGGTACACCCCGGCCGCCGCCCCGGCCAGGGCCGGCCCGACCGACCGGTACGACCGGCCCGGTCCCGGCGGAAAATTTCGCCCAAACTACTCCCTCCGTGTTGTCAACCCCGTCCCCCCTAAATACCTTGTTCGCGTCCGGCTCTAGGAAGTCTGGGCAATCTGCATCGATTGGCTCGTCCGGAACGAGCGCACCGACCGCAAGACCTGTGGGGCGTGCCCGCGGAACGGAATGTGCGGCCCGTGTCCCTCCCACCACGAGGAATCTGCGATGACGCGACGGATGCTGGGGGCCGCGGCCCTGGTGACGGCGATCCTGGGGCTGGCCGCCCCGGACGCGGCCGCGTTCGGCCGGAAGAAGAAGGCCGACTGCGGCGGGTGCGACGCGGCCCCGGCCGCCTGCGGGACCGCCGCCGGCTGCGGGACGGCCGACGGGTGCGGGGCCGGCGGCGTCACCTACGTCGACCAGGTCGTCACCACCTACAAGGCGGTGTGGACGACCAAGAAGGTCGAGGTCAACGCCGTCGAGTCCAAGTGGGTCGACGAGGAGCACACGTACAAGGTCTGCGAGTACGTGACCAAGAAGGACAAGGTCAAGGTCTGCGAGGTCAAGGAGTCGAAGGTGCCGGTGAAGTACACCGTCAACGAGTGGCAGCAGGTCAAGGACAAGGTCAAGGTGTGCGAGAACGAGTGGAAGGAGAAGGAGGAGAAGTACACCTACCACGAGCCGGTGTACGCCAAGACCAAGGTGAAGAAGACGGTGTACGACACGGTCTGCGTCCCGGTCACGGTGACCGTCCCGGTCGCCGCCGCGGCCCCGGCCTGTGACACCGGCGGGAAGAAGCGGGGCGGGCTCTTCAGCCGGCTCTGCGGGAAGAAGAAGAAGGGCGACTGCGCCGCCCCGTGTCCGCCGCCGTGCCCGGCCCCGTGCGGGACCGGTTGCGGCGACGCCTGCGCCCCGGCCGTCACCACCCAGGTGGTGATGAAGCCGACCCAGGTGGCCCGGGAGGTCGAGGTCGAGCAGACGACCTGCACGATGGTCGCGAAGGAGGGCACCCGGAAGGTCCGGTACTGCGAGCCGAAGTGGGTCGAGAAGGAGGTCACGGTCTGGAAGTGCGTGCCGGTCGAGAAGGACGGGGTGAAGGTCGTCCACACCCCGAACTGGGTCGAGAAGGAGATCGACGTCCGGGTCCCGACCTGGGTCGAGAAGAAGGGCATGCACAAGGTCTGCAAGGCGTTCCCGGTCAAGAAGACGGTCGACCAGGCGTACTGCGAGATGGTCCCGGTCCAGACCACGGTGAAGGTCCCGGTGGCCGCCCCGGCGGCCCCCTGCGCCACCCCGTGCGCCCCGGCCCCGGTAGCCGCCTGCGCCCCGGCCTGCGAGGACGGCGGGAAGAAGCGGGGCGGGCTGTTCGGCCGGCTCTGCGGCAAGAAGAAGGACAAGTGCGACTGACCGGGTTCGCCGCAGGAATGCCGGTGCCGCCCGAGCTGACCCCCACGGACCCCGGCCCCGGCCGGGGTCCGTTTCCGTTACGGACGGGCTCAACCGCCGAGCTGCCGCCGCAGGTCGGCGACGACCGCCCGCAGCTCGGCCACCTCGGCCTCGACCGCCGCCACCCGGGCCTCCAGCTCCGCATCCCGTGGGGCCGACGTCCGCTCGGGGGTGGCCGCCGCGGGCGCCCGGTCGTCGGCGTCGGCCCGGGCCCCGGCCTGGGCCTTCGCCCGGGTCAGCTCGTCGGCCGTGTGGAACCCGTGGGTCAGCACCGCCCCGCGGCGGTCCGGGTCGGTCAGGTGGACGACCAGCCGGCGGGCGGCCAGCGGCTTCAACACCCCCTCCAGGTCGTCCAGGGTGTCGATCGGGGCCATCCGGCTGGCCCGGCCCCGCAACTCGCCCTTCGTCTGCGGCCCGCGGAGCAGGAGTTCCGCCAGCACCGCCAGTTGCGGCCCGTCGCCGGTCCACTTCTCGTACAGGAGGTGCTTGAACCGGTCGACCCGGCCGCCCGTCTGCCGCATGACCAGCCCCTTCCGCTGGAGCGCCGAGAGCGTCTCCTCGACCTCGTCGTCGGACAGGTCCAGGACCGGGTCGCGGTTGCTCTTCTGGTTGCAGCCGGTCGTCAGGGCGTTCAGGCTGAGCGGGTACGAGTCGGCCGTCTTCGAGGTCTTCTGTTTCTCGACCAGCACCCCGAGGACCCGCCGCTCTTCCTCGGTCAGCGGGTCCCAGGTCTGGGGGGCGGGGAGCGGGTCCGGCGACATGTGCGACTCCGTTCAACCAAGAAGCCCAACCCATTACATACCCGGGGTTGGCACCCCGGGTCCGCTAGCGGGCCCCCACCTCCACGAACTTCTGCGGGTCGGCGACGACCGGATCGACCGGGTCGCCCTCCAGGGCCTTGAGGAAGAGCACCAGGTCGGCCTTCTCCGGGGCCGAGAGGTTCAGCTTCAGCGGGATCACCGGCCGCTTGCCGGCCCCGAACGTGCGGACGGCCGGGTCGGTCGGCTGGCCGGCCGCCCGGGCCTTCAGGTACGCCGCCTCGGCCGGGGTGTCCCGCATCTTCTCGTCCAGGTACGGGTTGGCGTTCCCGCCCCGGTCGTAGAACTCGACCACGTCCTCCAGCGTCTTCTCGTCCCCGCTGTGCATGTACGGGGCGGTGCCCGAGAGGCCCCGCAGCCCGGGCGTCTTGAACGCCCCGACCAGGGCCGTGTCCTTGTGCCCGGTCCGCAGTACCGCGAACCGGCCGAACTCGCCGTACGGCACCTCCCCGTCCTTCGTCACCCCGACCCCGAGGTTGTGGAACATGCCGTCCGAGAGGGTGTCGCCGGCGTGGCAGTTCGAGCACCGGGCCTTGCCGAAGAACAGCGTCCGACCGGTGAACAGCCGCTTGCCCACCTCGTCGGCCTTGCCGGCGTCCTTCTCCGCGTCGAGCCCCAGGGCCGCCAGCGCCCGGGCGTCCTTCGCCGCGAACGCCCCCTTCACGGCGGCCGCGTAGTCCTCGGCCTTCGTCTCGAACTTGCCGCTCTCCTCCTCCGTCACCCGGGCCCGCATGGCGGCCTCGGCCCGGTCGTGCAGGCCGTTGCCGACCAGGACCGTCCGCTCGTAGGCGGCGATCGCCTTCGCGGCCGCGTCCCGGGTCGGGGCGTGGCCGAACACCCGTGCGAACGCCTTGACGTATTCCGGGCTGTTCCGCAGCCGCAGGACGGCCTCCTCCCACGGGTCGTGCTTGCCGCCGAACATCTCCTTGTTGTTCCCGACCGGCCCCTGGGACTGGTCCTCCAGGGTCAGGGCCCGGCCGTCCCAGAACTGGAGCGGGTTGTAGGCCGAGTTGATGACCGTCGGCGAGTTGATCCCGCCGACCGCCCCGCCGATCCCGGTCGACGCCTTCCGCTGGTCGGTGTAACCCTTGTCCGGGCTGTGGCAGCTCGCACACGCCACCTGCCCGCTGGTGGACAGGAGCGGGTCGAAGTAGAGCTTCTTGCCGAGGTTCCACTTGGCCAGGGTGAGGGGGTTCTCGGCCGGGACCGGCGGGGCGGTGGTCAGCCCGGCCGGGACCTTCACCTTGATGACGCGGCGGGTGACGCTCTCGCCGGTGGCCGGGTCGACGGCCTGTTCGGTCCCCTCGGTGAAGTAGGTCTTCAGCCCGGCCCACTCGGGCGAATTCTTGGTGACGAAGACGAGCGGCACCTGGTCCCTGAACGGGATCATCAGGCCGTCGTTCGGGAGCAGGTAGTCGGCCGGCTCGGTCAGCCCGGCGAGGGTCGGCTTGGTCGGCGGGTTGGCCGCGGCCGGGCCGGCCGCGAGGGCGGCCAGCGCGACGGCACAACGGAGACGGGGCATGGGGGGTCCTCGGGCCGGGGATGGGCTGCCAGGCGGGTACTCCCATCGTTAGACGGGCTGCCCCCGCGCGTCAACCAGCCGGGCATCGGGGACGGCCGACGGGTGGTATCGGCCGGGGCGATGAAGACGGGACCCCACCCCCCTAACCCCCCTCCCCCGCGGGGGGAGGGGGGAACAGAACCAACCGGCCCCGTCTTCCTCCCCCTCCCCCCGCGGGGGAGGGGGCCGGGGGGTGGGGTCCCCTTAATACCGCAGCTCCAGCCCGAGGTTGAACCCCTGGGCCCACACGTCCGTCCCGCCGCCCCGGGGGACCGGGCCGAGGGTGTACGCCTCCGGGGCCCGCCGGACCCGGCTCCAGTACACCCAGTCGTACCCGGCGGTGAACCGGACGTGGTCCCGCGGCTGCCAGCCGAGCTTGAACCCGGCCTCCGGGACCACCGCGAAGAAGTCGGACTGGCTCCGCCCGCCGAGGGCGACGCTGGCCGGGGCCACGAACGGGCCGCCGACCGCCGTGCGGGTGAAGCTGGTGTCCAGCTCGCTGTCGGTGACGCCGAGGGCGACCAACAGCCGGGCCTGGGCGGTCAGCGCCCCCCACCGGCCCGACGCCCCGAGCCCGACCTGCCCGCCGTAGAAGTTGTTCCGGGTGCGGACGCTGTCCTCGCCGAACGCCCGGACGCCCGGAACCACGGAGGTCGGGTCGGAGGTCGTGGCGAACTGGCGGTCGAGGCGGTCGCCGATGTACAGGTAGCGGAACCCGCCGAGGGCGTCGAACCGGCAGGTGCCGGCGCCGCACAGCCGCCGCTGGAGGTTGGCGTCGACGCCGTAGAAGTCGGTCTGGACGGAGGCGTCGGCCACCCCGGCGGACAGGCCCGGGTAACCGACGTACAGCGGGGCCGACCCGCCGCCGGGGCGGGCCTGGGGGAGGGCCAGCACGGCCGGCCCGAACGACCCGGCCGACCGACCCTCGCTCTCCGACCCGAGGAAGAAGAAGCGGGCGAAGATCGCCTCCCGGGCCGACTCGTCCCGGTACATGCCAACTTCGAGCCGGAACCCCGGGCGGAACTCGTCGAGCCGCCCGCCCCCGCCAAAGAGAACGTCGGTGGTCGGCTGGCCGACGGCCCCGGCGATCCCGGGGGCGGCGAACGCCGGTCCGGTGGTCAAGAGCGGCGGGACGGACACGCTCCGGGTGCCCCAGAACAGAAACTCCAGACCCACCCAGCCCCACTGCTCACCGCACGGGGCCAGGCAGGCGTCCGGCCCGGGCTCTTTGCCGAGCAGGTGCCGCTCGGGGTGGCTGGTGCGGTGGGCCTCCCGCTCCCAGCCGGTCGGGATCACGTCGAACAGTTGGTGGCCGTGCTTGGTCGTCCCGGCCGGGGTGATGACCGGGGCGGCCAGCGGCCCGCCGTCCGGGATGGCGACCGTGCCCGGGCGGGGCGGGAGCGGGGTGGCCAGGACCGACTTCGGCGGCTCCCCGGCCGCCGCCGGGCCGGCCAGGACGGCCCACGCCACCCCGGCCGGGAGAAGGGTCTTCCAGGTCATGACGGGTCCCCTGCGGGCGGACCGCCCCCGGGGCCGCCGCAAGGGCGGCAACATCGGCAAGGCGGGTAAGTCCGACGGGGGTTGAAATCGGCAGCCGCGGCAGTCCCGATCAACTCGGCAGGACCGGCCGGCGGGGCGGACCGGCCGGTCCGGGTGGGGTTGGGCCGGGCGTAGCGACCGGGCCGGACTGGGCGACGGGACCGGCCGCCCCTACACCTTGCGCGACGGGCACAGCCCGATCCCCCTCTCCCAGGAGAACCCCCGATGGTCCGCCTGCTCGCCGGGTCGCTGTTCGCCGTACTCGCGGTGGCGGTGTCGGCCCCGGCCGACGACAAGAAGGACGACAAGCCGGCCCTGTCCGGGACGTGGACCCGGGAGGCCGGCGGGCTGGACATCAAGTTCGAGTTCGCCAAGGACAAGGAGGTGGTCAAGGTGACGGCCCTGGCCGGGGACAACGGGGCGGTCGTGACCTGCAAGTACAGCGTCGGGAAGGACGGCCGGGTGACGCTCAAGATCACCGACGTGGAGGAGAAGGGGGAGTTCCCGGCCAAGCCGCCGGTCGGGCTGGAGCTGAAGTTCAAGTGGACGGTCAAGGGCGACACCGCCACCCTGGACGACCTGGAGGGCCACGAGGAGGCCAAGCCGGTCCTGGAGGGCGAGTACCAGAAGAAGAAGGCGAAGGATTGAGGGCGGCCGTCCGTGCCGCCCCGAAGGGGCGTCCGGGAATAGCCCGGGGTGAAACCCCGGGGATTGTGCGGGGAAGGGCCCGGAGCCCCGAAGGGGCGACCCATGCTGAGGGCCGCCCCTTCGGGGCTCCGGCGGTTGCTGGGGATACGCCACCCGGGGTTTCACCCCGGGCTATTCCCGGACGCCCCTTCGGGGCGACGAACACCGCCTACGGCTTCACCGTCACCGTCTCCTTCTTCCCGCCGCGGAGGATGACGACCTCGATGGCCGTCCCGGGCTTCTTGCCGACCAGGGCGGCCATGTACCCCTCGACGGTCCCGACCGGCACCCCGTCGATGGCCGCGATCACGTCCCCGTCCTTCAGCCCGGCCTTCTCGCCCAGCCCGCCGGCCGTCACCCCCTCGATCCGCATCCCGTCCCCGCCCTGGTACGTGTAGTCCGGCTTGACCCCGAGCCGGACGCCCTGCACGACCCGCGGCCGGGGCTGGGCCTCCTTCACCTCCTGGTACTTCGGCCGGGCCACGCCCGCGGCCAGGTCGCCCGCCAGGTCCTCGGTCAGCCCGACCACGGTGAGCATCCCGGGCAAGTCGATCTTGTCCGGTGTGTCGGAGGGCCGGTGGTAGTCGCTGTGGAAGTCGGTGAACAGGAACAGGACCGGCACCCCCTTGCGGTAGAACGAGTCGTGGTCGCTCGGCCCGGTCCCGGCCGGGACCGACTTGACCCGCAGCCCGTACCGGTCCTCGACGGCCGCGACCTGCCGGGGGAAGGTGTCGCCGGTCCCGGTCCCCCAGATTTGCAGCTGCGGCTTGGTGGTGATGCCGAGCCAGTCGCCGGGCCCGGGCCGCAGCCGGCCGACCATGTCCAGGTTGACCATCGCGGCCGTCTTGTCCAGCGGGACCAGGGGGTTCTCGCAGTAGAACTTCGACCCGAACAGGCCCCGCTCCTCGCCGGTGAAGGCGACGAAGACGAGCCGCCGGCCGCGGCGGTCCTTCATCCCCCCGAACCGGCGGGCGAGTTCCATCAGGGCGGTGGTGCCGGAGGCGTTGTCGTCGGCCCCGTAGTGGGTCTGGCCCTCGCCGGACCGGCCGATCGCGCTGCCGTAGGAGTAGGGCCCGAGGTGGTCGTAATGGGCCCCGATCACCACCGTCTCGTCGGCCAGCGGGCCGGACCCGGGGAGCACGCCGACCACGTTCCGGACCGGCACGTCCTTGCGGCTGACGCCGACATCGGCGGTCGCCGTCCAGCCGGTCAGCTCGGCCGAGACGGGCTTCAGCTCTTTGTCATTCTCCGCTTCGAGGTCTTCGAGCGACTTGCCGAGGGCGGCGGTGAGCAGCTTCGAGGCGACGGCCCGCTTGAGGTGGAGGACGGGCAGCCGGGCCGGCGGGTCGGCGTACCGGTGCTCGTCGGTGGCGAACGGGATGAGCGGGTCGTTGGCCCCGGCGGTGGTGGGGTCGCTGACCAGGATCACCCCGGCGGCCTTCTTGGCCGCGGCGGTGCTCAGCTTGGTGACGAGGCCGGCGTAGGGGCTCTGGTCGGGCGGGAAGGCGGTGTCGAACCGCTTGTCGCCGGTCTCGGCCGGGCGGGGGTTCTTGCGGACGACGACGACCCACTTCCCCTTCACGTCCACCCCGGCGTAGTCGTCGTACTTGAGGTTCGGGGCGGCGACCCCGTGGCCGACGAAGACGACGCCGGCCGCGTGCTTGCCGCCGAAGGTGTAGCCGGTCGGGCCGAACTCGGAGTCGGCCTCGGGGGTGATGGTCTTGCCGTCCGGCCCGGCGAAGGCGAGGGAGCTGTCGCCGGCGAGTGTGGGGAAGCCGCTCATGGTGAACGGCTGGAAGTAGGTGCCGTCCTTCCCGCCGGGTTGGAGGCCGGCGGCCTTGAACTGGGCGGCGACGTGGTCGGCGGCCTTGTCGAGCCCGGCGGTGCCGACCCCGCGGCCCTCGCAGTCGGGTCCGGCGAGGAAGAACAGGTCCTTCTTCATCCGCTCGGCGGACGCGGCGTCCTGGGGGAGCGGCTGGCCGGTGGCCGGGCCGGCGAGGGCGACGACGAGCGCCAGCGGCAGCAGCCGGCGGACGGAGGCGGGCATGGGGTGCGGTTCCTGCGGGGTGTGGTTCGGGTATTATGTCCGCAACGACCGGCCCGGTACAGGGCCTGGGTGCCGGGCGGCGCGGGAGGACGAGCCATGCAACTGACGGTCGAGGTGGAGCCGGAGGACGACGGCCGGTGGCTGGCCGAGGTGCCGGAACTGCCCGGAGTCATGGCCTACGGCCCGACCCGGGACGCGGCCGTCGGAAAGGCGCAGGCGTTGGCCCTGCGGGTGCTGGCCGACCGGCTCGAACACGGCCGGCGCACCGGATTACTGTCCGGCGACCTATGACCCTGCCGTCACGGCTCGACCCGCAGCTCGATCCAGTCGACTTTACCTCCACCTGTCTGTTGTCGGCTCCGGTCAAGAAAAAATTCTGGAAAACGGACAATTGGCATTGACCAAGTTCGAGACTTCGATTAGCCTCTTCATCACTCACTTCGCCCTATCTCGCCCGGCACAAACCGTGATGGGCAACATGTTCCACTCCACCCTGCGCCTCCGCAAGTTCGCCGGGATGATGGTGGCCTTCGTGGCGATGGCCTTCGCCGCCGGCATCGCGACGAGCCAACCGCCCGCCCCGACGATCGATTTCACCGACGGCACGCCGGACAACCCGGTGGACAAGATGGGGAAGGTGGTCTCCGGTACCGTTCAAGTCAAGCTGAAGTGGGACAATGCGCCGGTGGGAGGGGGCAATTCTATCAAGACGGAATACTGGATCGTTAAAGGCGGGGGTAAAGCCGACGTACTATCAACGACCGTCGGGGTGGAAAACTTGGGTGCAAGTGGCAAAAGTAATTCAGCGCTCGGCATGACCCCGGGTGATGTCATGTACGCGAAGATTTACCTTTACGATAGCAACAATAAACAGATTGCAGATAAAAAGAGTGCAAACTATACTGTCAAGTGAGTTCACGCAAAGACAGGAAAGGTGTTAATCGCCCCGTCAGAAAACAGGATGTAACATGACGGCTGCCAACCAACGTGTTCGGGGTATGTCTCTGGTCGAGGTTCTGGTCGTCATTGCGATCCTCGCCGTACTCATTGGACTCATTCTGCCGGCAGTCCAACGGGTTCGGCAATCCGCCGCGAGGACCGACACTGCCAACCGGATGCGACAGTTGATCTTGGCGGTCCATCACTCAGTGGATCCGGCGGGCGGCAAGTTGCCCACGATCAACGGCATGCCGCCCAACAAGCACGCCTCACTCTTCGAGTACCTGCTACCGTATATTGAGCAGCTTCCACCGGGCGACGAGGAGATACAGGTACGCTTTTTCAGGAGCCGCACCGACCCGAGCTACACGTCCATGACTCCTTCTCAACCGGAGTACGGCGGCAACATTAGTTTCTCGGCGAACGCGACCGTGTTCACGCACGGCCGGCGTTTGGAAACGATCCACGACGGCACGGCAAGTACAATCGCCCTCGCAGAACGTTACGCCCGCTGCAATCCTCGGGCGAACGTCCAGTGGTCGCTGATCAACTCGTTGTGCATGACCGGCGACGGAAAACCCATTCCGTGTACCAACTACGATGCCCGGCGTGCCACCTTCGCAGACGGCGTCTACGACGATATTGTCCCCATTACTCAGAACGGGCAAGCTGCTGGCAGTTTAAAGGACACCACGTTTCAAATCACCCCCTCGCCGTCGAACTGCGATCCGAGGACGACCCAGGCGACGACCCCGTCGGGGCTGATGGCCGCACTGGCGGACGGAAGTGTCCGGACCATTTCAGGGGCCATTTCGGTCCCGACGTATTGGGGTCTCGTCACCCCGGAGGGCGGCGAGACGTTGGCCGATTGGTAGTCCTTCCGAGCCCGCGTTCAGCCCGAGAGGGTTTAGCCTTCGCCGCTCCCTTCGGGCTGTCAGACATTTCTCCGCCGGCAAAGTTTGAAAAAATCCCCGTCGAGTCGCGAACCTCCCTTTGTCCGGCGTCTCTTACCGGTAGCCCCCGTCGCGGCACGAGCCCGACCGGGGTTGAAAATTGGGAAAAACGGGCGGGAGCCGGTTGATTCCTTGTCCGATGATCGGTACGATTACCGATCCGGACCGGGGCCATCCGACCCCCGTTCGTCGTGTTTGAGGACCCGTTTCACCCTTAACCGTCCCCGATGACCTCCTAGCTCCATCCTTCGGTCAGCTCTGCCCATCGGCACCTGACCCCAACGTCCGCGGAGGTGCGCCATGGCCGCCAAGACCCTCACGACCGTGCTCGAGACCGTGTCGGCGACCAGCGTGAAGCTGGCCGCCCCGGCCCGCATCGGTCGGGGGCTCGTCACGGCCGACGCCTATCCCGCGGACGCCCTGTCCCGGCAGTTCCCGCTGCCGAATCCGGATTCGGAACCGAATCCGGGGGACCGACAGGACGACCGCGCGATGCATCCGCACGAGCGGGTGCGGGCGGCGGTCGCCGTCGAGCCCCCGGCCGGCCGAACCGGGGTCCACGTTCCCGGTTCACCGGCCCGCACGCGGCCGGGGTCGTTCCGCCACCAGCCGTTTACCGGTTGGCGGCGGTTAACGACCCCGACCCGGACGAGCCCCCGGATGACGGCCAGTCTTCCATCCCGACTCGGCAGCGACTGCCAATCGCCCGAGCGGGGGGACGACGTGATGGCCGCCAAACGCGGGGGTCGCCCGGCCGCGGCGGCCGGAAAGTGAGGTGACCCACGGCCCTAGCCTAACCAGCCGGCTCCGATTGACCCCACGAGGACCCGCCCGCGGGTCCGGATGAGCAACCGTAGTCCCTGACCAAGCTAGACCGTCGGTCACCAGACCGGGAAACAACGAGTACCAGACGCTGGCCCCTGACGCGGCCGGGACCGGTTGCGAACCGGTCGCACGGTGCGGCGGTGCCCGCGACGCAGACGGGCGATCTCACGCGCCCAGTCGCGTCGGGCCTACCCCGCCGCATGTGACGACCTCCCGCGACCGCCGGCCGCACACGCGGGCGACGCCGCCGACGAACCATCGCGCCGAGGCCGGGGCCGCGTACCCCCGGCCGCCCGAGGCGCGGGTCGGCGGCCGCCCCCGGCCCCGGACCGCTTACGGCCCCCCGTCCTGATCCGGGCGGGCCGCCGGTCCGGACCGCAGGGACGGCCACGCACTCCAACGGGAAGGATCGGGACGGGAGCGGTCGCCATGAGCTGGGGGGAGATCATCGTCCTCGTCGGGCGGGCCCAGGGGGGCGACCGGGAGGCGTTCGGGGAGCTGGTCGAGCGGTTCCAGGGGAGCGTGTACGGGATGGCCCTGGCCCGGGTCCGGGACCCGCTGGAGGCCCAGGAGCTGGCCCAGGACGTGTTCGTCCACGCCATGCGGAAGCTCCCGCAGCTGCGGGACCCGCGGTGCTTCGCCGGCTGGCTGCGGCGGATCACCGCCCGGATGGCGATCAACCGGCTGACCCGGCGGGGCCCGCTGTTCGGGGCCGACCCGGACGCCCTGGAGGGGGTGGCCGCCCGGGGCCGGGACCCGGGGGCCGCCCTGGAGGTCGGGGAGGCGGTCGGGCAGCTCAAGGAGGGGCTGGCCGAGCTGAAGCCGCTCGACCGGCAGACGCTGGAGGCGTTCTACCTGCGGGGCCGGAGCCTGAAGCAGATGGCCCGGGAGTTCGAGGTCCCGACCGGGACCGTCAAGCGGCGGCTGCACGTCGCCCGGCAGCGGCTCCGGGAAGTCCTGGAGGGGATCGACCCGACCCTGGCCGAGCGGTTCGCGGCCGACGAGCTGGTCGGGGCGTGACCGCCGGTGAGCAGTAACAACCCCGACGCCGGAGGCTCACCGCCTCCGGCGTTTCCGTTTGGGGGCGGCCCGGGGTAACATGACGGCAACCCCGGAGGCCCGCCGATGCCGCTCCGCGACCACTTCCACGACCCGCTCAAGTCGTTTTGCCCGTGGCACAGCTTCCACGGGAACTGGGCGACGAAGATGGTCGACCGGCTCAACGGCGAGGTCCTGTCCGACCGCCACCAGGCGTTCGGTACGCGGAACCTCGGGGTCCAGGCCGAGGTCGATGTCGGGACGTTCGAGCGGGACGAGCGGGGGTCGCTGTTCGCCGGGGTGAACGGTCACGCGGACGGCGGCGGGGTGGCGACCGCGACCGACGTGTACGCCCCGCCGGCCCCGCCGCTGACCGCGGCCGTCACGTTCGGGTCGCCGGAGCTGTTCGAGGTGAAGGTCTACCGGGGGACCGGGGGGTGGCGGCTGGTGGCCGCGGTCGAGTTGGTCAGCGAGGCGAACAAGGACCGGGAGGACGAACGCCGGGCGTTCGCGGTCAAGTGCGGCAGCTACCTCCAACAGGGCGTCTCGCTGGTGGTCGTGGATGTCGTGACGAACCTCTCGGGCGACCTGCACAACGACCTGTGCGACGTGCTCGACCTCCCCGACCCGGTACGGTGGACGAGCCCGACGGGCCTCCACGTCGCCGCCTACCGGGCGGTGAAAACGGGCCCGCCCAAACAGGGCGACGCGGCCCGGTTTGATGGCTGGCCGCACCCGCTGGCGGTCGGCGAGCCGTTCCCCACGGTTCCACTCTGGCTCGCCCCGGACCTGGCCGTCCCGCTGGAGCTGGAGCTGACCTATGAGGCGGCGTGCAAGTCACTCCGCGTCCGCTGACGCCGTCAGTCCTCGTGCCCTTCCTCCGCCAGGTCGATCACCTCGTCGGGCGGCTCCGGGTCCTTGCCCGTCACCCGGCGGACCGTGGCCGTCATCAGGCCCGTCACCAACTCGGCCAGCACCGGCGGGGCGACCGGCGGGAACAGCACGTACCGCGCGCCCAGGTCCATCAGGGTCGCCGTCCAGGCCGCCCGGTCGGCGTCGGCCAGCTTCGCGTCACTCACGGCGACGACGGCCACGTCCGGGTGTGACCGATGCACGTCGGCGATCAGCCCGGCGGCGGGGGCGTCGTCCGCGGCCGGGTCGACCCGCGCGAGCAGGACCGTCGGCCGGCCGTCCCGGGCGTACCCGAGGGCTGCGTCGGCCGCCCGCGGCCGGCGGACCAGCCAGCGGTTCACCGCCGCCGGCTCGGCCAGGAGGGCGGCCAGCGGGCCGTCGGGGTCGAGGATGATGAGCTGCGGGCGGCCGGTCATGGCGAGCGGGGGGCGTGAGCCCCCTGATCAGTGGTGGAATCAGGGGGCTCACGCCCCCCGCTCGCCAACCCCAGCGCCTCCATCCGCCGGAGGAGCCGGGGCCGCCAGACGCCGAGCAGGTCGGCGGCCTTCGTCGCGTTCCCGCCGGTCCGGGCCAGGGCCGCCCGGATCAAGCGCTTCTCAAGCGCTTCGAGGGCCGGGTCGAGCTTCAGCGACGGCTCCGGGGGCGGCTTGGCCAGCCCGGCCCGGACCCGCAGGTCGTGCGGCAGGTGGTCGCGGAGGACCGGCCCGGCCCCGGCCGCCGTCGCCGCCTCGGCCAGCACCGCGGCCAGCTCCCGCAGGTTCCCCAGCCACGGCTGGACGGCCAGCACGCCCACCGCCGCCGGGTCGATCGCCGTCGGCCCGCCGTTCCGTTCGAGCAAATGCGTGATGAGCCGCGGCAGGTCGGACGCCCGCTCCCGAAGCGGCGGCACCCGCAGCTCCAGCACCGACAGGGCCGCGTGAAACTCGGGCCGCAGCCGCCCGGCGTCAGCTTCCTCGGCCGCCGCCCGGACCGACCCGCAGATCAGCCGCGGGGCCGACTCGTCGGTCAGCCAGTCGAGTAACTGGGCCTGGGCGTCGCGGGGCAACGCCCCCGGGTCCTTCAGGTAGACGGTCCCCACCCGGTCCGACCCGGCCAGCCCGCCGACGCCCCAGACCAGACTTTCGACCAGCCCCGGCGTCAGCCCGCCGCAATCGACCGCGACGAGCATCCGCTCCCGCCGGCCGCCGGCGTGGTGGATCACACGGGCCGTCGTCTCCTTACCGCTGCCGGGCTCGCCGACCAGCCAGACCGGGGCCGATGTCTCCGCGGCCAGCCGGACCTGCCCGACGAACCGCTCAGCGGCCACGGCCGATCCCGTCAACAAATCGAACGTGAAGTGCCCGGCGTGGCGGTCGCGGGCGGCCATCACCCCGGCCGGGATGTTCCGCTCGGCGGCCAGAACCCGTTCCCCCACGGCGGCGATTGAGCCCACGATCCCGTACAGGCCGTCGGCCCCGGCCAGCGGCAGGAACGTCACGTCCCACCACGGCGGGCCGGCCTTCAGCGGCGGGGCCGGGCGGCGGGCCTTGTCCGGCCGACCCGCTAGAGCTTCGGGGGTCGGGGCGAGGGCTTTGGCCAGAGGCGTCGAATGCCGCCGGGCCGAGCAGACCAGCCCGAGGGCGTCGTCGAGCGGCGTCCCGGTCAGGGCCTCCCAGGCCGGGTTGGCGTACCGCACCCGCCGGCCCTTGCCGAGGACGAACACCGGCGTCGTGGTCTGGTGGAAGAACGACCGCCAGGTGAACCCGGCCGACCCGGCGGGCCGGCCCTTCGGCGGCACGGCCATCGGCTACCCCGGCGGGAGGGGCTGGTGCTCGCGGGTGTCGTCGGCCGCCGGCAAGAGCCCGCGGAGCAGCCCGACCCCGCGGGTGGCCGCGGCCGCGATCTGGTCCACCCGGTCC
>JAIEQO010000208.1 GCA_019747655.1 Gemmataceae bacterium
CGGTCGGGTTCAACTACGGGGCGATCGACCCGGAGTACGACGTGAAGGTGTTCCGGATCGTCCACGGGATCAACTTCGGGGTCGGGCTGTTCTTCTAGCCGCCCGCCCCGACGACCACCCCAGCTCCCCGGCGGGCCGTTGGGCAATGACGAATGACCCACCAATGACAACTGACGAAGGAAGGCGAACCGGTCTTTCCTTCGTCATTGGTGGGTCATCCGGCATCCGTCATTCGTGACTCCGGGGTCTTCCCCGGCAAGTTGCCGGGTCCGCCACCCACGGTATAATCCCCCCCGTCCCGCGGCGGCCGACCGGCCCCGCGGCCCGACCTACCGTACCGAGGAGCCGGCATGGCCGACGGGCGCGACCACCCCCAGTCCACCGGGATCAGCTTCCGGGCCACCTTCCCGTGGATGGACATCTTCCGCTGCTTCCAGATCGCCCTGGACCCGCGGAAGCTGCTGGTCGCGGCGGCCGGCATCCTGCTCACGTCCGTCGGCTGGTACGTCCTGTCGGCCGTCTTCTACTACCCGGCCCCCCAGCGGAACGAGTCCCGGTACGACAACAAGACCCTGATGTCCGAGAACGAGGGGAAGCCGGACTACACCGAGGCCCGGGCCAAGGAGGACGCCGACCGGAAGTTCGCCGCCGACACCCGGCAGTGGGAGGTGCTGGCCGACCTCGCCGGGCCGTACCCGTCGAAGGCCGGGGACCCGCCGGTCGGCCGGTACCGGGCGTGGCCGTGGGACGAGTACCGCGGGCCGAACCCGTACACCTTCGTCACCACCCTGCTCAGCGCCCCGCCGACGACCTGGTGGGAGTCGGCCACCGGCTACCTCGGGACGGTCGCCCCGGTCCTGCTGGAGCCGCTGGTCAAGCTGCTGGCCCCGGTGGCCAAGATGGTCGCCCCGGGGGTCAGCCCGCAGACCCGGGTGTACCTGTTCCTCCTGGTCCTTTGGGGGGTGGCCGTGTGGGCGTTCGCCGGCGGGGTCATCACCCGGCTGGCGGCGGTCCAACTGGCCAACAAGGGCCCGATCAGCCTCCGCCAGGCGGTCCGGTTCGTGGCCACCCGCTACCTGAACTACGTCCTGTCCCCGCTGGCCCCGCTGGCGATCGTCGCCGGGGCCGCCCTGGGGCTGGCCGTGTACGGCCTGCTGGCCCTGATCCCGGTCGTCGGGGACGTGGTCCTGCTCGGCCTCTTGCTGCCGGTCGTCCTGCTCGGCGGGGCGGCGATGGCCGTCTTCCTGGTCGGGCTGGTCGGCTACCCGCTGATGTACCCGACCCTGTCGGCCGAGGGGGACAGCAGCGACCCGCTGGACGCCCTGTCCCGGTCGGTCAACTACGTCTACCAGGCCCCGTGGCACTACCTGTGGTACTGGCTGGTGGCGGTGGTGTACGGGGCGGCGGTCACGTTCTTCGTCCTGTTCTTCACCTCGCTGATGGTGTACGTCGGGAAGTGGGCCGTCTCGATCCCGGCGTCGCTCGTCTGGCAGGACCGGAAGCCCGACTACCTGTTCATCTACGCCCCGGAGTCGTTCGGCTGGCGGGAGCTGCTCCTCCAGGGCAGCCCGTACGCGACCAAGGCCGACCCGGGGGTTTCGCCGACCGGCCGGCCGGTGTACGCCTACTCGCCGGTGAACGAGGACCAGTACCGGGAGGCCCGGGGCCAGTTCTACGCCTACAACGCCTGGGGGGCCGGGCTGGTGGCGTTCTGGCTGGCCCTGGCCTTCCTGATGATGCTCGGGTTCAGCTACAGCTTCTTCTGGTCGGCGGCGACGGCGATCTACCTGCGGATGCGGCAGAAGATCGACGAGGCCGACCCGGACGAGGTGTTCCTGGAGGAGGACGAGCCGGAGGCCCCGCTGGCCCCGACCAAGGCCGAGGTGGCCGGCGGGGCGGCCCCGCCGCTCCAGACCACCCTGCCGGTGATCGTCCCGCCGCCGGCCGTGCCGCCCCCGCCGCCGGTCGCCGCCGTCCCGCCGCCCCCGGTGGTGGCCAGCCCGCCCCCGGCGGTGGTCCCGACGGCCCCGAACTCGACCACGGTGATCGGCCCGGCGACCAGCCCCCCGCCCGCGAGCCACACCGTCATCCCGCCGAAGCCGGACGGCGACGAGCCGGCGTGACCCAGTAGGGGCGAGGGGCATGGGGCCAGGGGCGAGCGAATCCCCTCCCGTGCTTGCCCCTCGCCCCTGGCCCCTTGCCCCTCAAGGCCATGCCCCGCCCGGTGGTGCTGTTCAGCGGCCCGTGGGCCGACGTGCCCCTCGACCAGCTCGCGGCCAAGGCCGCCGGGTGGGGGTACGCCGGGTTCGAGCTGTGCTGCTGGGGCGACCACCTCGAGGTCCAGCGGGGGCTGTCCGACGACGGCTACGCCCCGGCCCGGCTCGACCTCTTGGCCCGGCACGACTTGCACGCCCCGGTGGTGGCCAACCACAAGGTCGGGCAGGCCGTCTCCGACCTGATCGACAAGCGGCACCAAGCCCTCGTCCCGGACTACGTCTGGGGCGACGGCGACCCGGCCGGGGTGCGGCAGCGGGCGGCCGAGGAGATGGCCGCGACGTTCCGGCTCGCGGAACACCTCGGGGCCGGGGTGGTCAGCGGGTTCACCGGGTCGCCGATCTGGGGGTACGTGGCCGGCTACCCGGCCCCCCGGCCGGAGGTGATCGCCGACGCCCTGGCCGAGTTCGCCCGGCAGTGGGGGCCGGTCCTGGACGTGGCCCGGGGGTGCGGGGTGCGGTTCGCGGCCGAGGTCCACCCCGGCCAACTGGCGTTCGACCTGTACTCGGCCGAGGTGGTGCTGGACGCCCTCGGCGGGCGGGAGGAGTTCGGGTTCACGTTCGACCCGAGCCACCTGCACTGGCAGGGGGTCGACCCGGTCGAGTTCCTCCGCCGGTTCCGCGACCGGATTTATCACGTCCACGTCAAGGACGCCCAACTGACGCTCAACGGCCGGGCCGGGGTGCTGGCCGGGTACTGGCCGAGCGGCGACCCCCGGGCCGGGTGGCAATTCCGCTCGCCCGGGCACGGGGGGGTCGACTGGCCGGCCGTCGTCCGCTGCCTGAACGAGATCGGCTACGACGGGCCGCTGTCGGTGGACTGGCACGACCCGGGGATGGACCGGGAGTACGGGGCGGCCGACGCCCTCCGGTTCGTCAAGGCTCTGGACTTCGACCCGCCGCGGAAGTAGGCGGCTTCCGGGTGGCCGGGGCAGAGTCTTCGATGCCCCGGTCTTGATTACCACCCGGGGCATCGAAGACTCTGCCCCGGCCACCCGGCAAGGTGCGGCCCATGCGGTTCCCGACGTTCGAGCAGGTAGACGTCCTCCGGCAGGCCTGGACTGACCGGTTCGTTCGGGTCCGGCCGGGGTTCCCGGAGTACACCCGGTTCGACGGCATGGTCGGCCGGGTGGTGACGGTGAACCTGGGCGGCCGGGCCCTGGTCGACTTCGCCGACGGGGCCTGGTACGACATCCCGGCCGCCGACGAGTACCTGGAGGTCGTCCCCGAGGACGAGGCGAAGGGGAAGTACGACCCGACCGCCAACAGCGCCCAGAAGCTCCCGACCCGGCAGGGGTAACAGTTTCGAGTTTCGGGTTCCAAGTTTCGAGTCGGGCGAAGCGAGCCGACCCCACCCAACTTGAAACTCGAAACTCGAAACTCGAAACTGACGGGATGCTCCTGCTCATCGACAACTACGACTCGTTCACCTACAACCTCGTCCAGCGGTTCGGCGAGATCGACCCGGGCCGGCCGATGAAGGTGGTCCGGAACGACCAGATCACGCCGGACCAGGTTGCCGATCTGAACCCGTCACTGATCGTCATCTCGCCCGGGCCGTGTACCCCCAAAGAGGCCGGCGTGTCGAACGCCGTCCTGACGCGGTTCGCCCCATCGGTGCCGACGTTCGGCGTCTGCCTCGGCCACCAGTGCATCGGCCACAGCTACGGCGGGGAGGTGGTCCGGAACTACCGGATCATGCACGGCAAGGTGTCGCCGGTGTTCCACGACGGCAAGGGCGTGTTCGCCGGGTTGTCGTGCCCGTTCGACGCCACCCGGTATCACTCGTTGGTCATCAAGAAGGAGACGTGGGCCAACCCGGACTTCGAGGTCTCGGCCTGGACGGCCGAGGGCGAGATCATGGGCGTCCGGCACAAGGCGTGGCCGCTCCACGGGGTCCAGTTCCACCCCGAGAGCTTCCTGACGCTGGAAGGGCCGAAGCTGCTGCGGAACGTGCTGGGGCTGGCGCGGGTGACGGGCGAGCGGGGGGCGTGAGCGGGTGGCTTCCCTGGGACCGCGGCCGTCCCGGCCGCTCTTCGCTCGGCGACCAGGAGCGGCCGGGACGGCCGCGGTCCCAGGAAGGACGAGATCAGCCTCACCGCCCCGGCCGGTGCAGCCCGCCGATGACCTGGTCCCACGGCGGCACGTCCCACCCGGCGATCAGGTCGCGGAGGAGTTCGCCGCCGGCGTCCTCCTCGGCGGCCAGGGTCTCGCCGGCCGCGTCGCCCTCGGACTCCTCGTCGGCGTCCTCGCCCTCGGTCTCGGCGTACTCCTCGACCGCCGCCCGGGCGGGGACGGCCCGGGGCCGAGGGGTGGCCGGGACCGATTCGGGCTCGTCCTCCGCCGCCTCGCTGCCCTCCGCCGGGACCACCTCGCCGGGCTGCCCGTTCTTCTTCTTCCGCCGGCGGCGGCGACGCCGCTTCCGGCCCGTCCCGGGCGGCCCCTCCTCCGGCCCGCCCTCGGCCCCGTCCGCCTCGCCGCCTTCGGCCGCGTCGTCGGCCTCGCCCTCGGCGTCCTCGGCCAGCGGCTCCGCCTCCGGCAGCTCGGCGTCGTCTTCGGCGGCCTCCGGTTCGTCGGCCCGGGGGGCCGGCTTGCTGACCCCGAGTTCGCGGTTCAGCTCGTCCCAGTCGTCGGATTCGGTCATGGCGGGGGTGGGTCCACGTTGGAGTGAATCCCGCTATCCTATCGCGCCGGCCGCGGCCGGCACCGCCCACTCCCGGGCCGCCCCCGCCAGCCGGACCTCGACCACCCGGTCCCCCGGCTCGGCCCCCCACCCGGCGGCGAGGGCGTCGGCCGGCGGCTCGTCGGCCGGAAGGTCGTCGGCCGGGACGAGGTAGATGTCGGGCATCTCGTCGGCCAGCCGCCCGGCGACCGCCTCCCACGGTTCGGCCGGGGGCGGCAGCCCTGGGAGCAGCCGGGCCAGCAGCCCCGAGACGGCGTCGTCCAGGCAGGCCCGGGGCGGGAGTAGGTAGAAGGTGGCCATCCGTGGCTCCGAACAGGCAGGCCACGCAGGTATCGGCGGGAAGGCCGGACCGACCGGCGGATCGGGCCGACCCGTCAGGGCTCGCGGCGGCCCGGCGGCGGCGCGACCGGCGCGACCGGCACCGGTAGACCCGTCGCGTCGACGGACGGGTTCGGGACGGTCAACGACTTCACCAAAACCTGCGACTTCCGCCCTTGCTGCTCGTACCGCTCCCGCCGGGCCGCCGGCAGGTCGTCCGGGGTGCCGAGCCGGAACCCGCCCTTCTGGACGAAGTAGTTGATCGCCTGAGTCGACAGGCAGAACAGCTCCGCGAACCCCCGGGCCCGGGCCGCCTCCTCGGCGTACCGGATCAGTTTCAGCCCGATACCCTGGTTGGCGTACCGGTCGTCCACGAACACGCTGGCCACCTCGGCCTTGTTCTCGGCCGGGTACGCGATGAGCGCGGCGCACGCCACCGGGTTGCGGTCCACCTCGAACACGAAGAAGTCGCCGATCTGCCGCTCGATGTCGGCCCGGGTCCGCCGGGCCAGCTCCTCGGACCGGACGCCCTGCTGGATCAGCCCGAACACCGCCCGGGCGTCCCGCTTCTGGGCCGGCCGGATCGACTGGTACTCGTTCGCGTACACCAGGGTCCCGATCCCCTCGTTCGAGAACACCTCGCCCAAGAGCCCCTCCTGCTCCCGGCCGTCGATGATGTGGACCCGCTCGACCCCCTCCTTCCCGGCCCGGACGGCGTGGGCCAGCTTCGTCTGGGCCCCCGGCGACAGGTCCGCCCGGTGCCGCTTGAGGTACGCATCGGCCTCTTCCACCGTGAGTTGCCGGACCACCCCCCTCGGCCCGCGAACCCCGCCCTCGGTGGTCAGGTAGACCAGCTTCACCGCCCGCAGGGCCTTGGCCACCTCGACCGCCACGGCGTCCGAGTTCAGCCGGTACGAGTTCCCGGCCCCGTCGCACCCGACCGGCGGGATCACCGGGATGACGTCGTGCTCGAGCAGCGTCAGCAACAGCGGCACGTCGACCCGCTCGACCCGGCCGGTCATCCCGTGGTCGACCCCCCCGAGGATGCCCTTCGGGTGGGCCACCACCGCGTTCGGGTAGGCCGCCCGGAGGTCGTTGGCCGACAGCCCCTCGAGGATTTCGTGCGTCACCCGGTTGGCCGCGGTGACGGCAACTTGCAACGTCTCCCGGTCGGTGATCCCGGTCCCGTCCACGTCCGACGGGGTCATGTTGAGCAGCGCCGCGTACCGCCGGACCTGGTGGGCCGCCCCGTGGACCAGCACCACCCGGATGCTCAGGCTCCGCAAGAGGGCGATGTCGAGCAGGAGGTTCGGGAAGTTCTCGTCCTCGACCACCGCCCCGTCGACGGCGATCACGAACACCCGGTCCCGGAACCGCGGGACGTACCGGAGGATCTCGCGGAAGTGGGTCAGCCTCATCGGGGCAGTTTCGAGTTTGAAGTTTCGAGTTTCGAGTACCGAGACCGGCCCCTCGTCCCCGGCGGGGCCGCCGATGCGTTACCGGGCCGACGCCGATCGGAACTCCGGACCCGCGGTTCTAGAATATCCCCGTCGGCTCGGGTGACGACGACCGGAGGCGGGTCGGCCCAACTCGAAACTCGAAACGCGAGACTCGAAACTATGCCAGAGAAGGTCGTCATCATCGGGTCCGGGCCGGCCGCCTGGACGGCCGCCATCTACGCCGCCCGGGCCACCCTCTCGCCCCTGGTCTTCCAGGGCAACCCGTTCGACGACACGAACCGCCAGAACGGCACCCTCCCGCTGGGGCAACTGGCCCTGACCACCGAGGTCGAGAACTTCCCGTCCTGGCCGGCCGGCGACACCCGGGCGTACCTCAAGACCGCCCTCAAGGCCGACGACCCGGACTTCCCGTACTGGGTCGCCTCGGACAAGGAGCAGCCGACCCACGGCATCAACGGCCCGGAGCTGGTCGCCCTGATGCGGCAACAGGCCGTCAACTTCGGCACCCGGGTCGAGTCAAAAGACGTGGTGAAGGTCGATTTGAAGCGGCGGCCGTTCACCCTGACCGCCCACGACGGCCAGACGGTCGAGACCGAAACCCTCATCATCGCCACCGGGGCCCGGGCCAACTACCTCGGGCTGCCCAGCGAGGACAAGTACAAGAACAAGGGCGTCTCGGCCTGCGCCGTCTGCGACGGGTTCCTCCCCCGCTTCCGGAACAAGCCGCTGGTCGTCGTCGGCGGCGGCGACTCGGCCGTCGAGGAGGCCGGCTACCTGACCAAGTTCGCCCAGCCGGTCCACCTGTTCGTCCGCCGCGACGTGCTCCGGGCCAGCAAGATCATGGCCGAGCGGGCCCGGACGAACCCGAAGATCGACATCCGCTGGCACACCCAGGTGGAGGAGGTGATCGGGGACGAGAAGGCCGGGGTGACGGCCATCCGGGCCAAGAACACCCAGTCCGGCGAGACCTACGACCTGCCGGCCAGCGGCCTCTTCCTGGCCATCGGCCACACCCCGAACGTCGGCTTCCTGGGCGGGCAGGTCGAGCTGACGCCGAAAGGTTATATCCGGTGGACGACCCTCGGACGGACGTACACGAGCGTCGACGGGGTGTTCGCCGCCGGGGACGTGGCCGACGACTACTACCGCCAGGCGATCTCGGCCGCCGGGACCGGCTGCATGGCGGCCCTCGACGCCGAACGCCACCTCGGCCACCACGGGCTCATCTGACGGCCGAACCGGCAGGGCCCGGCGGGCCGGCCCGCCGGCACAATCTTGGCCCCGCCTGAATTCCGTCGCAGCCCGCCGATTTTTCCCCGGCGGGTGTAGAAGCGGTTGCACGACGCTTGCTAAGGTTTAGTAGGTCCGGTGCGGCCCCGACGCGGGCCGCACCCGGCCGGCGGGGCGCGCACCCCCGCCGGCAGCCTCTCGCCCGCGTGCGCCGCCCTCGTCCGAAAGCTGCAATGACAAGCATTTGTTGGAAAGTTGCCGCCGCGGTGGCGGTGGCGGTGGGGCTGGCGACGGCCCGCCCGGCGGACGCCGGGATGATTAACGGGTCGCTCAACTTCGTGCCGTTCGGCACCGTGAGCGTGAAGAACGGCGGGAAGGGGCTCGGGGCCATCACCGAGCTCTCGATCCCGGCCCTGGAGGTGGTCAACGGCCCGGACGCCCGGGGCGACTACTCCATCGTCCCGATCGGGTCGAAGGTGACGGTGAACCCGCTGAAGTTCCCGATCAAGAACGTCAACGGCGACCCGTTCGCGGTCGGCGGCCCGACCGTCACCTTCGGCCCGTTTAACACGAAAACCGCGGACCCGTTCGACGCCCTCCCGCGGTTCAAGTTCACCCCGGTGACGGCCCAGGTCACGGCCACCGCCCCGGACAAGAACGGCGCGAGCAGCCTGAGCTATTCGTCCACGGGGTTCGTGGTCGACAAGGACGGCCTGTTCGCCAAGACGCCGACCACGTTCTCGTTCTCCGCCACCCAGTCGACGCTGAAGGGGCCGGTGAACGTCTCGTTCACCCTCGTCTCGGCCGCCCCGGTCCCGCTCCCGGCCGGGCTGGCCCTGGGGCTGACCGGACTACCGGGCCTGGCCTTGGTCCGGCGGTTCGGCCGCCGGCTGGCCGCCTGACATCCCCCGGCTTCACCCCGGTTGCGGCCCCCGGCACATGCCGGGGGCCGCGGCGTTTGCCGACGGCCCGCCGAGCTGCCCCGCCATTTCGCGTCGGTACATCTCCCGACGACCCGCGCCCGCTCTCGGCGAGCCGAAAACCGTATGCGGATGGACCCTCGGCGCCGGGGAGTTCCGCGGCCACACGGACTGACCTCCTGCTCCACCGGCGATCGATCGGAATGTTGGGACTTCCCTTGTGATTCCGTTCAGACCGGACATATCGGCATTTTTGCCGGATTGTCCTTGTGATGTGGCAGTAGTTTTGGTAAGACGGGAATTATCTCCTACCTGATTCGACTCCACTTGATGTGTGAGCCGAATAGGGCCGGCGGAGCGGCCACCCTCCGCCCCCCGACGCGGTCTCGGTGCGCCGCCCAACGCAGGATGTTCCGATGGTCCAGATGTTGTGGAGGGCCGCCGCGGCGGCGGCCGTAGCCGCCGGACTGGTCACCGCCCAGCCCGCCAGTGCGGCCCTGATCGTCGGCGAGCTGAACTTCGTGCCGATCGGCACCGTGACCGTGGTCGGCGGCGGGAGCGGGCTGGGGAACATCTCCTCGATCACCTTCCCGGGCCCGCCGCTCGGGCAGGTGGTCAACGGCCCGAGCGGGGCCGGTGGCGGGACGGGCGACTACGCGATCATCCCGGCCCTGACGCCGGTGGGGGTGGCCCCGCTGACGATCCCGATCTTCCCGAACGTCGGGATCGGCCCGTTCCCCGGCACCGTTCCGGTCATCACGTTCGGCCCGCCGGGCGACCTGACCCGGTTCGTGTTCACCCCGCACACGATCCAGATGTCGTCGACCGGCCCGGACGTGAACGGGGCCAGCAGCCTGAGCTACGCGACCACCGGGACGGTCGTCGACACCCTGGGGTTCTACGACGACACCCCGACCGCCTTCTCGTTCTCGGCCACCCAGTCGACCCTGACCGGGCCGATCAACGTGTCGTTCACCCTGGTGTCGTCGGCGGCCCCGGCCCCGGCCGGACTGGTTCTGGTTCTGACCGCGGTTCCGGCCCTCGGGCTGGCCCGCCGGTTCCGCCGCCGCGGGATCGCCTGACACGTCCCGGCCGTGCCGCCAAATCTTGTCCAACGCCCAGGCCCCCGGCAGTCGCCGGGGGCCGATTTTTTGCCCCCGCACGAACCCGCCGGGTTTTTTGATAATTCCGCCATTTTTGACTAGAAGGGCGGCTCCCGCGTTGGTAACTTGACACTCGATCGGGCGTCCTGTGCCTGGAACCCGCCGGTCGGAACGGCCACCTTCCCACCGGCCATCAAGACCCCCTGGTGTGCCGCCCTTCAACGGGAGTTCTGATGATGCGGATGCTTTGGAGGGCCGCCGCGGTGGCGGCCGTGGCCGCCGGGCTGGCCACTGCCCAGCCCGCCAGTGCGGCCCAGATTAACGGCGCGCTGAACTTCGTGCCGATCGGCACCGTGACCGTGGTCGGCGGCGGGAGCGGGCTGGGGAACATCTCCTCGATCAAGTTCCCGGGCCCGCCGCTCGGGCAGGTGGTCAACGGGCCGGACGCGGGCGGCGGCGGGACCGGGGACTACGCGATCATCACGGCGCTGACCCCGGTGGGGGTGGCCCCGCTGACGATCCCGATCTCGAACGTCAATAGTGGCCCGTTCGCCGGGGCCATCCCGGTCATCACGTTCGGCCCGGCGGGCGACCTGACCCGGTTCGTGTACACCCCGACAACGATCGAGATTTCGTCGACCGGCCCGGACATCAACGGGGCCAGCAGCCTGAGCTACGCGACCACCGGGACGGTCGTCGACACCCTGGGGTTCTACGACGACACCCCGACCGACTTCTCGTTCTCGGCCACCCAGTCGACCCTGACCGGGCCGATCAACGTGTCGTTCACCCTGGTGTCCGGCGGCGCCGTCCCGGCCCCGGCCGGGCTGGCCCTGGCCCTGGCCGCCGTCCCGGCCCTCGGGCTGCGGCGGGTCCTCCGCCGGAAGACCGTCTAAGTTAACCCCCGCCCGGGCTTCGTCCCGGGCCGGAACGCACGCGGCCCCCGGCAGACGCCGGGGGCCGCTCGCGTTGAGGGCCGGCGGCACCACTGGACGCGGGGGCTAGCTTCGGCCATCATGGCGGGGGAAGTACCGGGGGTTAGCGATGGCCTACGCCCAGTTCGACGTGGCGACCGTCGAGACCGAGTTCGGGGTCCGCGTCCTCCCGGGGTCGGTGTTCCCGGAACTCCGGCCGGTCCCCGTGCCGGCCTGGCTGACCGACTTCCTGGCCCGCGGGGCGGAACTCCGGGTCGAGAGCGAGAAGGCCCGGAACGAGTTCATCGTCGCCCCGGTACTGCTCGCCGTCCGGGAACTGACGGGCGGCCGGGCGGCCGTTTTTTCGGGCGAGCGGTTCGACGTCGACCCGGCCGCCGGGCTGATCGGGGAGTGCGACTTCCTGCTGACCCTGGCCCCGGCCGTGCCGATCATCCGGGCCCCGGCGGTGGTCGTCGTCGAGGCGAAGCGGCAGGACATCGCCGGCGGGCTCGGGCAGTGTACCGCCCAGATGGTGGCGGCCCGGCGGTTCAACGTCCGCAACGGCCGGGCCCCGGCGACCGTCTACGGCTGCGTCACCACCGGCGAGGAGTGGCAGTTCCTGCGGCTCGCGGACGACCCGGTCATCACCTACGACCCGGCCCGGCTGTACCGGAACGAGGTCGGCCGCATCCTGGCCGCGTTCCTCCACGCGGTCGCCGAGAACGCGGCGGTGGCGGCCGCCTGAGCCGGTCAGAACCGGGGCGGGTCCTTGCGGACCAGCTCGTTGGCGTAGTCGAGCGAGTCGAGGGTGCCGGCGTCGGTCCAGTACCCGTCCAGCGAGAAGCACCCGAGCCGGCCCTGCTTCAGGTAGTGGTTGTTCACGTCGGTGATCTCCAGCTCCCCCCGGCCGGACGGCTTGAGCGTCCGGATCACCCCGAACACGTCCGGCGGGTAGATGTACACCCCGACGACGGCGTGGTCGCTCTTCGGCTCCTTCGGCTTCTCCTCGATCCCGACGACCGCGTCCCCGTCGAGCAGGGCGACCCCGTACCGGCCCGGGTCGGGCACCCGCTTGAGCCCGATCCACGCCCAGTCCGGGCGGGTGTTGGCCTTCTCCAACAGCGGGACCAGCGGGTCGCGGAAGATGTTGTCGCCCAGGAGCACGCAGGCCCGGCTGCCGGTGCAGAAGTGCTCGGCCAGCCCCAGGGCCTGGGCGATCCCCCCGGCCTCGTCCTGGACCCGGTAGGTCAGCCGGCAGTTGTGCTCCTTGCCGCTGCCGAGCAGCCCGACGAAGTCGCCCATGTGGTCGGTCCCGGAGACCAGCAGGACCTCCTGGACCCCGGCCCCGGTCAGCTTCTTGAGCGGGTGGTAGACCATCGGCCACGGGCCGACCGGGAGCAGGTGCTTGTTCGTCACCCGGGTCAGCTCGCCCATCCGGGTGCCCTTCCCCCCGGCCAGGATCACCCCGCGGATGGCCATGTTCGTTCCCCGGCGAGCGGCCCGTACTGCCTCTCGTAGTAGCTCAGGTAGTCCTTGGTCTTGATCCCGGCCACCCAGGCGGCGTTGGCCTTGTACCAGGCGATCGTCTCGTTCAGCCCGTCGGCGAAGGTCGCCTGGGGTGCCCAGCCCAACTCCCGCTCGGCCTTCGTGCAGTCGATGGCGTACCGCCGGTCGTGGCCCGGCCGGTCCTGGACGTAGCGGATGAGCGTCTTCGGCTTGCCGAGCAGGTCCAGGAGGGTGTGGGTCAGCTCCAGGTTGGTCTTCTCGCACCGGCCGCCGAAGTTGTACACCTCGCCCGGCCGGCCCCGCCGCCAGGCCGCCTCGACCCCGGTGCAGTGGTCGAGGACGTGAATCCAGTCGCGGACCTGGAGGCCGTCGCCGTAGACCGGGACCGGCGCGTCGTTCATCAGGTTCGTCACGAACAGCGGGATCAGCTTCTCGGGGAACTGGTACGGGCCGTAGTTGTTCGAGCAGCGGGTGACGACGGCGGGCAGCCCGAAGGTGTGGTGGTAGGCCCGGACCAGGAGGTCGGCCCCGGCCTTCGACGCCGAGTACGGGCTGTTCGGGGCCAGCGGCGTCTCCTCGGTGAACGCCCCGGTCGGACCGAGGCTGCCGTACACCTCGTCGGTCGACACCTGGACGTACTTGTTGACGCCGAACTCGCGGGCCGCGTCCAGCAGGATTTGCGTACCGGTCACGTTGGTCCGGACGAACGGCCCCGAGTCCTGGATGCTCCGGTCGACGTGGCTCTCGGCCGCGAAGTGGATCACGTCCGTCACGCCCTGCATGGCCGCCCAGACCTGGGCCCGGTCGGTCACGTCGCCTTTGACGAACTTGTACCGCGGGTGGCCGGCCAGGTCGGCGAGGTTCGCCAGGTTCCCGGCGTAGGTCAGGGCGTCGAGGTTGACGACCGCCACGGCCGGGTCGGTGGCCAGCAGGTGGCGGACGAAGTTCGACCCGATGAACCCGCACCCGCCGGTGACGAGGACCGTCGTCATCCTGACCCCGCCCCTGGCAAACTGGCGAACCCGGGCGGGCCGTGCGGCCCCCGGGACGGGGTTCTTTTACCGGATTCCCCGGGCCCGGTCAAACCGGACTGGGCCGCCGGGTCAGACCGGGATCGCCTCGACCAGTCCGTGCGGGCCGTCGGTCGGGACCACCCGGGCGAGCCGGAACCCGGCCCCGGCCAGGAGGTCCCGGTACTCGGCCTCGGTCCGCTCCTTCCCGTCGCACAGGACCATCATCTCCAGGTCGAGGACGTGGGACGGGTGCGGGCCGAACCCGGACGGAACCACCATCTCGACCACCAGCAGCTTCCCGGCCGGCGGGATCGCCGCCCGGACGGCCTTCAGGATGGCCGTGGCCCTGGCGTCGTTCCAGTCGTGGATGATGTGCTTGAGGACGTACAGGTCGCCGCCCGGCGGGACGGCGGTGAAAAAGTCACCGCCCTCCGCCCGGCAGCGGTCGGCGAGGCCGGCCGCCCGGATCGCCCCGGTCGCCCCGGCGGCGACCTGCGGGGCGTCGTACACCACCCCCCGGGCGGCCGGGTACGCCTTGAGGATCGACAGGAGCAGCGCCCCGTGCCCGCCGCCCACGTCCACGATCGTGCGGTACGGCGAGAAGTCGTAAGCCCTCAGGACCGCGGCTGTCTCCTGCTGGGAAAACCCGGTCATCCCGGCGTCGAACGTGGCCGCCTCGTCCGGGTGCTTCCCGAGGTAGTCGAACACCCCCTCGCCGAACGTCTTCTCGAACGCCGGCCGGCCGTCCCGGACGCACCCGGCCAGGTCGCCCCACGGCGTCCAGCTCCAGGGGTCGCAGACGTAGGTGGCGACCGCCCGCATCGACCCCGGCACGTCGGACCGCAGCAGGTTCCCGACCGGGGTGAGGGCGAACCGGCCGGCGTCGTCGGCCGCGAACACCCCGAGCCCGGCCAGGGCCCGAAGCACCCGGTACAGGTGGCCGGGGTTCAGGCCGGCCGCGGCGGCCAGCTCGTCGGCCGTCTTCGGCCCGGCGGCGAGGTGGTCGGCCACCCCGAACCGGGCGACGACGGACAGGGCCTGGGTGACGGCCTTCCCGAACACCATCTGGAACAGTACGGCGTCGGGCGGGGGCGGGGCGGCCGGGGACGGCATGAACGGACTCCTTCCGAAGGCAGGTCGGGTTCGGTGTACCCGAACGGGCCGTGCGGGTCAAATCGGACAGACCCCACCCCCCGGCCCCCTCCCCCACAGGGAGAGGGGGAGGAAGACCCAAGCCGCCTCTGTCCGGTCCCCCCTCCCCCCGCGGGGGAGGGGGATAGGGGGTGGGGTCCGTCCTTCCTACGCCCCGGCCGTCAGTTGCTCGGGCACCACGTCCGGCGGGACGGCCGGCTCGGGCGTCGGCCGGGCCGTCGTCAGCACGCCGTCGAGGATGCCGAGGCACGTCTCGACCTGCTCGGCCGTCACGCACAGGGCCGGGCAGAAGCGGATGGCCCGCTCACCGCAGCCGAGCAGCAGGAGGCCGCGGGCGAAGGCCCGGTCGATCACCCGGTCCCGGTCGGCCGGGGCCAGCACGTCCACCGCCGTCATCAGCCCCATCCCGCGGACGTTCGCCAGGACCGGGTGTCGTTCCGCCAGCCGGCGGAGGCCCGCCCGGAGCTGCTCGCCGCGGGCGGCGGCGTTGGCCATGTACTCGCGCTCGAGCAGGTCGATGGTGGCCAGGGCCGCCCGGCACGACACCGGGTTGCCGCCGAACGTGCTGGCGTGGCTGCCGCT
>JAIEQO010000882.1 GCA_019747655.1 Gemmataceae bacterium
AGGTTCAGCAGCGGGCTCCGCTTCGGCTTCTCCGGCTTGCGGATCAGCGTCATGTGGGCCTGCCGGGGGGTCCGCCCGCCCTTGCGGACGTTGCAGTCGACGCAGGCGCAGACGATGTTGTCCCAGGTCGTCCCCCCGCCCTGGCTCCGCGGGACCACGTGGTCCAGGCTCAGCTCGCTGGTCGGGAACCGCTTCCCGCAGTACTGGCACTGGTTGTGGTCCCGGGCGAAGATGTTCCGGCGGTTGAACTTCACCGTCTGCTTGGGCAGCTTGTCGTACCCCAACAGCCGGATCACCCGCGGGGCCTGGAGTTCGCTGGTCGGGGTCCGGACCCAGTCGTCGTCCTCCCGCCGGAAGTTCCGGGCCCGGAACTCGCTCAGGTCGGCCCAGGTCCGGAAGTCGTAGGTGGCGAACGCCCCGTCCTCCAGGCTGACCACCTCGGCCAGCTCCTTGCAGAGCAGGCAGAACGCCCGGCGGACGGAGATCACGTGGACGGCCATGAACGTCTTGTTCAGGACCAGCACGCTCGCGTTCAGCGCCGAGTCGGCCCCGGCATTCATAGCGGTAACGGCCTTTCTCGTTGGGACACGCCCGGGCCGCGGCGTCCGAGTGCCGCCGGCCGGCTGTCAGGATACGAGGCGCGCGAGGGCCGCGAGGTTCAACCGCCCTCCATCATACCGGCACGGATTTCCCGCCCGCAAGGGGCCGGCCCAGGCCGCGGGCCTGGGATTCGCCGGACCTTCACACGCCCGTCGCACGACCGCTACCCCCGGCACGGACGGCCCCGCAGGAGCGCACGCACGAGCGTCCGGCCGCCGTCGCGGCAGTCGGCCACCGGCCCGGCGACCGGCAGCCGGGCCAGCGTCACCGCCACCCGGCCGACGGCGAACGACCGCCGCCCCGGCCGACATCCGGGGTACACGAGGGTGACGTGGTCGGCCCCGGTGACGGCGGCATAGGCGAGAACTTGGTGGAGGTCGGCCGGGTCGGGGCCGACCCGCTTCCACTTAGCGTCCAGGACCAGCCGGGCCGCCCCCCGCCGGCGGACCAACACGTCCGGCACGAACTCGACCGGCCCGGCGGCGAACCGCGGCTGATCTTCGACGGCCGACCCCGGCCGGCCCCTGACGGCGGCCCGGGCGGTCGCGGCCAGGTGCCGCTCGAACGCCCGGCCGAGGTCGACCAGGAACCCGCCCGGGGCCGACAACAGCGGGTCGGCGGCCGCGAGCCCGTCGCGGATCAGCCGGCAGAGGGTGAGCACCCCATTGTACGCGGCCGCCCGCGGCTCCCGCTCGGCCACGGCGAACTCGGCGTCGGTGGCCGGGGCATCCGGCACTTCGGCGAACGGGGCGAGGGCCGCTGAGAGGGCGTCCCGGGCCTCGGAAGAGAGGTCGGGACGGCGGAGCAGGGCGAGGGCAACGGCCTTCGGCACCCGGTTCCAGGGGGTGTCGAGGTCGAACACGTCTTCGGTCACGTGGAACCGGTCGGGGAAGGCCCGGGCGGCCGCGTCGCGGAGCTGGTCGGCGGCCCGCAGCCGGCCGCGGAGGAACGGCGAATCCCGGTCGGCCTCGCCGTACCCGCCGACGAGCCCGGCCCGGGCCACCTCCCGCATCCCGGCCGCGAGTTCCAGGGCCAGGGCGTCGAGGAGCCGGCCGGCCGGCTCCTCGGGGTCGCGGGCGGCGAACGGTCGGTCGGCCAGCCCGAGGAGCATCAGCAGGTTGGCCCAGGGGACCTTCGAGCGGATGTCGTACCGGACGGCCGGGCCGTCGAGGACGCCGACGAAGCCCCGGGGGGTGAGCCGGTACACGCCCCGGCCGTACCCGGGCTGGAGGTCGATCACCCCGGCCGCCTTCGACAGCAGGAAGTCGGCCTCGCCCCGCGGCAACCGGACCTCGCGGGTGCGACGCTCGACCACCCGGACCGTCCTGCGGGTCACGGCCCGTCACCCGCGGCGTCGGCGTCCGGCTCTTCGGGCGTGAACGGCGTGTTCGGGGCCGGCCGGGTGGTGCCACGTGCTTTCGGATACCAGAGCCGCCAGCCGCGGCCGCCCAGGCCGGCCATCGGGTTCTCCTCCGCCCGCCGGAACGGCTCCGGGCGGTCGTCGGCGGTGAACGTGACCGCCACCCCCGCGTCGGTGGCGACGTAGCCGAGCGGCCGGCCGGTGTAGGGGTCAGCCGGGACCTCCGCGAGGATGTCTTTGGGAATCTGGCCTAACGTCTGCGGGTACACACCCGTCTTCCGCCGGAACCGCTCGCAGGCGATGGCGGTGGCCGCCGCCCGGAGCTCGCCCCGGGTCCGGAGGTGGGCCTCGTGGACCCGCTCGACCGCCGGCACGATCATCCGGGTGACGAGGTAGCGGAAGCTGTCGGGCGGTTTGGGCGGGAGTTGCACCGCGGCGACGGCCGCCTTCTGCTCGTGCAGCGGCAGCTTGGCCGCCTCGATGTATTCGGTCAGCACCCTCAGGGCCTCGGCCCGGTCGCCCGGAAGGAACCCCTTATACAGGAGGAAGGCCCCCTCCTGGAGGAGTTGGGGCTGGCGGTCGGCCCCGCCCTCCAGGTAGATCAGGTCCTTCGCGCCGAGCTTGCCGGACTGGAGGCCGTCGAACAGCTTGTCGACCCCGGCCCGCTCGCCCCGCAGGCCGATCAGGTAGCCCGGGTGGTCGGCCTCGGCCAACAGCTCGGCCTGGAATTCGGCCAGCCCCTCGGCTGGCTCACCCCAGGCCAGCACCTGCATGACCGTCCGACAGGCGACGTTGACCCCGGCCATCCGCACGAGCTGGGAGATCAAGAAAGGCTCGTCGCCGATCGCCCGGACGGCGACGAGGGTGGCCCGGGCGTCCCGGACGGCCCGGTCCGGGTCGCCGGCCAGGACTGCCACACGGGCGTCGACTTCCAGCAGGGCGAACACCGTTCGCAGCTTCTGGACGTCCGGCAGCAGGACGGTGTAAGGGTTGTCCTCGTTCATGACCCGGTGCCGGAAAAACCCGCCGGGCTGGGCGGACACGTCCGGCCGGAGGAGTTCGTCCCGGGCGGCTGTTGGGGCATCGCCGGCGGCCGACCAGGCCGCGTACAGGGCCAGGAACTCGGACAGGGCCGGGTGGGCGGCCCAGACCGGGCCGGCCAGGGCGGTGTCGGTCAGGAACCGGTCCCACTGGGGCGGGGTCGGCTCGCCGTCCTTCGGCGAGGGGTTCAAGCGGTCGAAAGCACCCACCGCGACCCGGGCCGGGTTGACCTCGTCCGGCGGGGCGGCCCGGGCCCGGGCGGCGTTGATGGCGTCGAACCGCCAGCCCGGGTCCTCGGCGTCGAGCTTGGCCACAACGACGGCGAGCTGGCGGTCGCCGGCCCGGCGGAAGGCCGACCGACCGACGACCACCACCAGGGCCAACACCCCGACGACAGCCATCAGGCCGACGAAGCAGCCCCGCAGCTTGCTCCCGCGCTTCCTCACGGCTCCTCCCCGTCGTCCGTCGGCTCCGGGATGAACGGACTCTCCGGGGCCGGGCGGGTGATGCCACGAACCTCCGTGTCCCACAGCCGCCAGCCCCGGCCGATGCCGTCGAGCGGGTCTTCGGGGTCGGGCTTGGCCGGGAGAACGAATGCCGACGCGGGCGGGTCGGGCGGGACGACGTACACCGCGAGGCCGTCGTCGATCCGCTCGAACCGGACCGGCTGGCCGGTGTAAGGGTCGACAGGGACGGCCGGCAGGATATCCTTCGGGATTTCCTCCAACGATGTCGGCCAGCGGCCCTCCTTCCGCCGGAACCGCTCGCAGGCGACGGCCGCGGCCGCCGTGCGGAGGTCGCCCATCGTCCGCAGGTGGGCCCGGTGGACCCTGTCGTAGGCCGGCAGTAACAGCCGGGACAGGATGTACCGGTGCGAGCCGTCCTGCGGCCCCGGCGGTAGCGGAACGGTCTCGACGGCGGCCAACTGCTCGTGGGTCGGGAGTTTGCCCGCGTCGAGCAGGGCGGTGAGGGTCCGAAGCCCCATCGCCCGGTCGCCGGGCAGGAACCCGCGGTAAACCTGGAACCCGAGGCCGTCGAGGGTGGACGACTCACGGCCCGGCCCTTCCAGATTCCGGAGGTCGAACCGGCCGGAGTCCAACCCCTCGAACAGCTTGTCCATCATCGCCCGCTCGCCCCGCAGGCCGATGACAAACCCGGGCTGATCGGCCTCGGCCAGTAACTCGGCCTGGAGTTCGGCCAGCCCGGTAGCCGGCTCCCCCCAGGCCAGTACCTGCACGGCGGTCCGGGCGGCGATGGTCGCCCCGGCCAGCCGGACGAGTTGCGAGATCATGAACGGCTCGTCCCCCGGGGCCCGAACGGCGACGAGGATGGCCCGGGCCGACCGGACGGACCGGTCGGGGTCGCCTTCCAGGGCGGCCAGCCGGGCGTCGGCGTCGAGCAGGCCGAACACGTCGCGGGCCTTCTGGACGTGCGGCAGGAGGGTGTTCAGCGGGTTCTCGGCGATCTCGACCGGGTGATAACCGTTCGGCCGGGCGTGGACCCCCGGGCGGAGCAACTCCTCGCGGGCCGCGTCCGCGAGCCCGGCCGTCACCGCCCGCGCCTCGACCAGCCAAAGGAGTTCGGCGAAGGCCGGGTGATCGTTGACGACCGCCCCCGGCCCGTCCCGCCGCCGCTGGAGGTCGTCCCACGCCGGCGGTAGCCGCCCCTGGAGCGAGAGGACCACGGCCATCGGGTTGTCGGCGTCCGCCGGCGCGGCGGCCTCGCGGGCGGCCTGGATCGCCTCGATCCGCCAGCCCGGGTCCTCGGCGTCCAGCCCGGCGGTCACGGCCGCCAGCTCCCGCTCGCCCCCCCGGCGAACCCACGCCCGGCTGGCGAAGGCGACGACCGCGAGCAGGCCGACGAAGGCCAGCCCGCCGACCGCGACCCGCTTCACCCACCGGGGGACCCGCATGCCGCCCTCCGTTACACCCGCTGCCGGGCCTTCCCCTTCCGGCCGTCGAGCAGCCGGCCGAGGTCGTACTCGGCCAGCCGGTCGACCCGGCCGCCGACCGCGTCGAGCAACAGCGGCCGGACGTGGTGGTCCCAGACCGCCCCGAGTTTACCCGAATCCAGCCCCGGCACCATGAAGAAGCTGTGCCCGACCTGCCGGTCCGGGCCGAGGTCCCGACTCAGCCGCCGGTTCAGCTCCTCGAACGCCCGCACCACCCGCGGGCCGAACGCCTCGTCGGGGTCCGCCGGCGGGTGCCGCTCCAGCCAGTGGGCCAACAGCGCCGCGTCGGGCGGCATCTCGACGAATGAGAACCGCCGCCGCAGGGCTTGGTCCAGGGCCACCGCCGACCGGTCGGCCGCGTTCATCGTCGCCACGACGATCAGGTTGTCCGGCAGTCGGAACGCCCGCTTCGAGTACGGCAGCGTCACCGCCTGGTCACGGTACTCCAGCAGGTACAGCAGTTCGCCGAACACCCGCGGCAGGTTCCCCCGGTTGATCTCGTCGATCAGGAGGACGTGCGGCTCGCTCGGCCGGCGGGCGGCCTGCTCGGCGAACGCGCACAACACCCCGTCCTCGACCGGGTACGTCACCGCCGCCCGGCCGTCGATCTCGACGTTCCGGGCGCGAATCCCTTCCACGAATTCTTCGTAGCTGTACGCCGGGTGAAACTGGACGAGGCGAACCGCGTCCGGCCGGTCGGCCGTCAGCAGCCGGGCCAAGCAGCGGGCGACGTGGGTTTTCCCGGTCCCCGGCACCCCCTGGAGGATGAGCTGCTTCTTGAGGGCCAGGAGGCCGTACACCCGGTCGAGCCACACGTCCGAGAGGAACGTCTCGCTGTTGAAAGCGGCCCGGTCGAAGGCCGGCGGGGAGTCCGGCGACCCGGCCCGGCGGCGGAGCAGGGGCAGCGGGTCGGCCTCGGCCGCGCAGGCGAACGCCGGGACCAGCCGGTCGAACGTGAGCAGGATTTCGCCGACCAGTTCGTCATGCCGGAGGACCTCGGCCCCCGGTGGCAGCCCACGGCCGACGGCCACCGTCTTGTTCGCCGCCCACTCCCGCAGGTCGGCCGGGGTGCGGACCCGGACCACCTCGCCGAGGTCGTCGCCGGCCCAGAACCGGCAGAGGTCGAACGCCCGGCCGGCGGCCAGCGCCGCGAACAGCGCCTCGGCGTGCTCCTGGACGTTCCGCCGGAACTGCTTACCTGCCTCCCGGGCCGACCGGCCGAGGTGGAAGCCCCACTTGACGCCGTCAGGGGCAACCCGGACGAAGAACTGGGCGTCGGCCCGGCGGGTGCTCATCGCCCGGCGGAAGAACGTCACCCACTGCACCGGCTGGTACGGCCCGGACCGGCCGAAGTCGTTCTTGCAGATGCTGGTGAGCGCCCGGCCCGGGCGGGCGTCGGCCTCCAGCTCCCAGCCGTACTCGCCGCCCAGCACCGGCCGGACGTACCGCTCCGCGAGGGCCTCGCACAGCTCGACCAGCGGCTCCCGCAGGACGAACTGATACCGCTCCCGGCGGGCCGCCAGCCAGTCCTTGCCGTCGGCGTCGGCCAGCTCGCCGAGGAAGCGGAAGGTGTCGCCGGCGAACCCGCCGAACCCGGGCCGGTCGGCCGCGGTCGGGTCGTCCGGCTCGACGGCCGCCGCGACCACGTCGGCCAGTTCGAGTGGGTGGACCCGGAACCGGTCGCGGAGGACGGCCGCCACCTCGCACCACAGTTTCGCCCGCTCGGGGAAGGAGAGCGCGGCGTCGTCGGCGTCATCGAACTGGGGCAGCACGGCTTCCCACCGGCCGTCCGGGAAGGCGGCCCGCAGCGATTCGCCGGCGGCCACCCAGTCCCCACGCTCCGCAGCCGCCTGAAACCACGACAGGGCGGCCATCGTTTCCGCCGACGCCCCCCGCAGCCGGCCCCGCAAGGGCACCCGCACCCGGACCTCGCGGACCGCCTCCCGGACGCGGTCCGTGGTCGGCCCCCAGTGCCGCCCGGCCGGGTCGGCCGTCTCCGGCAGGTCGCGGGTCGTCATCCCCGCGACCCGGCCGAGGAAGTCGTCGATCCGGTTCGCCGTCAGTCCAGAGGCAGCCCGGATCACCTCGTAGCCGCGGAGGAGGGCGGCGAAACGCGGCCCGACCGCCGCCGGGGCCGGGTCGAGCAGCCCAAGCCGGATCAACCCCTGTTCGCTCGCCGGGCACCAGAACGGGTGGCGGTCCGGGTCGAGGGCCTTCACCACCGCGGCCCAGAACGTCCGCCCTAAGCCGGGGACGGCGTACACCTCGCCGGGCGTAACGCACCGGGCGAGTCGGTCGGGCAGAACATCTTGCCCGCGGACGAGGTGGTTCAGGGCGTGGCGGATGGGCCGGATGCGGGTGGTTGTCCCGGCGTGGAGGCCGAGCGGGCATGCCGCGGCGAGGAACGCCCCGATCGCGGCAGCCAGGTCGGCGTCCGTCGCCGTGTCGAGCAAGTCGACGGCCAGCCAGGGGGCGGGCATCGGTTGAGGGTCTACAGTCGGTTCGTCGGCGAGATAGGCGGCCAGGACCGGGTCGAGCGGGATCGACGGCGGCGGGCGGTGGGTACGGGGGGTCGGCCGGTGGTTCGTCACGCACCGATGGTATCAAATGGGCGGTCGGGTGGCACGCCGAGAATGAGGGATTTGCGGACCGAGCCGAGGTGAAAAAAGTGTCCCGCCGGGGGTTGTGCGGCGTCGCCCATTCACCGCAGTCGCCGCCCGGCGGGACACCGGGATATTAAGCCGCCTCGGCCCCGGTTGCAACTTCGGCTGTCGGTCTTTACCGGCGGAATTTCAGTGCGATGTCGAGGTTTCGGACAGTGGGACATCTCCGCGTCTGTTTGCTAAGTTCCAAATTGGTGCCATTGGTAGAAAAGTTCCGCGTCACGCGAAGCGGCCAGCCGACCGGCACAACCGGCCTTACCGGTTCGGTCGTTCGGACGGGCGCCCGCCGCAACCCTTCCCCCACTCTTCATCCCACCCACATCACCCCGGCGGCCCGACGCGGTATCCAAACAGCATGGGCGGCACCACTTCGTGGCCGCCGGCCGCACCCGGTGGACCAGTGTACGACGCGGTGGCGATCTCCGACCTCCACCTCGGCAGTCCGAACTGCCAGGCCCGGGCCCTGGCCGGCTTCCTCGAACAGGTCCGCCGCGGGCCGCTCGCCACCCGCCGGCTGATCCTCAACGGCGACGTGTTCGACTCGATCGACTTCCGCCGGCTCAAGAAGCACCACTGGGCCGTGCTGTCGGAGCTTCGCAAGCTGTCCGACGAGGTCGAGGTGACGTGGATCAACGGCAACCACGACGGCCCGGCCGACGTGGTCTCCCACCTGCTCGGGGTCGAGGTGTCGGAGGAGAAGGTGGTCGAGTCCGGGGGCAAGCGGGTGCTGTTCCTCCACGGCCACCGGTTCGACGAGTTCATCAGCCGCTACCCGGTCGTCACCTGGGTGGCCGACCGGGCGTACAACCTCCTCCAACTCGTCGACCCGTCGCACACGTTCGCCCGGCTGGCCAAGCGGAACAGCAAGACGTTCCTCCGCTGCGCCCGGAAGATCGAGGCCGACTCGGTCCGGTACGCGGCCAAGCGGGGGTACGACGCCGTCTGCTGCGGCCACACCCACCACGCGGCCGCCGCCGAGGCCGGCCCGGTCCGGTACTACAACAGCGGCTGCTGGACCGAGAAGCCGTGCCACTACCTGACGCTGGCGGACGGGGCGGTCGAGGTCCGGGCCTACGACGAGCCGGTCCCGGACGAGGCGGTCGTCCCGTTCCCGGCACCGGCCCCGGCGTTCGCCTGACGATGGAAAACCGGCCCCGTTACCCGTGGGCCGGCTCCTCCCGGTCGGTGACGACCGGCTTGGTCGGGTCGATCAGCAGCCAGACCCCGACCCCGGCGGCGTAGATCGCGGCGTACAGGAAGAAGCAGGTCACGTACCCGGCCGGCTGGATGACCGTCCGGGTCCCGCCGTCGGCCAGCGGCTCGGCGACCGAGTACCCCTTCAGGATCAGCCCGCTCACCAGCAGCCCGAGGACGGCCCCGAGGTTGCCGATCATGTTCATCGCCCCGGACACGATGGCCGAGTACCGCCGGCCGATGTCCTGGGCGGTCGCCCACGACGGCCCCATGATGAGGTCGTTGCAGAACCCGACGGCGACCGCGCACGCCGCGAACACCCCGAACGGGGCCCCGCCGTCGAGGGTCAGGGCGGCCAGCAGGTACGCCACCCCGGCCAGCCCGTACCCCAGCATCCCGTACGTCCGCCGGGCCCAGACCCGGTCGCCGGTTCGGCGGAGGTGGCGGTCGGTCAACAGCCCGCCGATCAGGCAGCCGAACATCCCGACCAACAGCGGCGCCCCGCCGACCACGGCGAGGGTGAGCTGGTCGGCGGGCGTCTTGCCCAGGTGCGGGAACTGCTCCTTGAGCATCCCCGGCAGGTTGTAGAGCAGGAAGTACCAGTTGAAGTTGGTGACCATGTACATCAGGCAGAGGGACCAGACGTTCCGGCTGCCGAAGATGGCCCCCCACGGCACCCCGTCGTGCCCCCCCCCACCGGACTTGCCGGCCAGGATCAGCTCCCTTTCGGCCGCGTTCGCCGCCGGGTGCTCGTCCGGCCGGTTGCGGAACCAGAAGGCGAACAACAGACACCAGACCACCGCCGCCCCGGCGAACAGCCACAGGTTCTGCTGCCAAGTCAGCCCGGCGTACAGGGTCAGCAGGACCCACACGGCCGGGGTCAGCCCGCCCATGAACCGGGCCGACAGCCAGATCGCCCCCTGGGCGAAGCCCCGCTGGGCGAGCGGGAACCAGTTGTAGATGCTCTTGGCGATGTTCGGGAACGCCCCGGCCTCGCCGGCCCCGAAACAGAACTGCATGAACAGGAACAGGCCGAACCCGACCGCCCCCCACTCGCCCCTCTGGAAGATCAACTCGGCCGCCCCGGTCAGGGCCACGAACGCCGACCACCAGAGGACGATCCGCAGGAGGGTCGACCGCGGGCCGAACCGGTCGCCCAGCCAGCCGGTCGGGATCTCGAACAGGGCGTAGGCGAGCTGGAAGCCGATGGTGACGAGGTAGAAGTCGGTCACGTCCCGGCCGACGGCGGCCATCAGGTCGCCCTTCGCGCTGCCGTACATGGCCCGGTCCATGTAGGTAATCATCGCCAGCAGGCAGAGCAGCCCGAGGACCGAGTACCGGACCCGGGTGGGGGGGCCGAACGACGGGGCGGGCGGGGGGCCGTTGGGGGGCATGGCGGGGCCGCGGCGGGAGGGGTAAACCCCCACACTCTAGCCGGATGGGAGGCGAGAGGCGAGCGGGCGTCGGTGAAGGGGCGGATCGGTTCTGGCGAGCGGGGGCCGTCAGGCCCCTGATGGGTTATCCCATCAGGGGCCTGACGGCCCCCGCTCGCCGAGACACATTCCTACCGCCCCGCCCGGCGGACGGCGGGGTTGACGACCACCTTCTTCCCGTCGGTGCCGACGGCGAACGCCTGCCGGTCGGCGGTGATCGCCAGGTCGGCGGCGTAGAGCGGCCGGCCGGGCTGCTGGCCGTCGAACACCTCGACCTTCACCGTCGCCGCCGGCTGGAACTCCCGGACGCTCTCCCCGGGCAGCAGCCGGACCGGCTTGCACCGCTTCGGCTGGCCGTTGGCGGCCAGCGTCTCCTGGATGACCACGACGCGGCCGGTCTCGTTGGTGATCGTCACCCAGCCGGCGTCGGCGGCACCGGTCGTGCCGGTCAGGAGGACGAACGCGGCGAGGAGCGGGAGGAGCCGGCGGGTGAGGGTGAAGACCATCGTAAGTCCATCCGCCGGACGGCGTTCCGGCCGGGACGGCCGGACCCGGCGGCCGGGGGCGATCCGGCCGCCGAAGGGGGAACGCCCGATACCGTCGGTCTTGCGCTGTCTTACGCGGCCGTCCGGATTTCGGCCTTCGGCGCCCGGGCCGCCTGCTCGAACGCCTTAACCGCGTCGACGGCGAATGGGATCGCCGGCCCGGCCCACTCGGTCATGTTTGCCGAATACCCAGCCTTCACCCCGGCCTGGGTGACGTGGGCCAAGAGCGACCCCGGCTGGCACAGCTTTTGGGCGGCCAACTTGGCGTCGTACTCCCGCAGCCGGCGGTGCAGCTCCTTGCCGTCGGCCGGCAGCCCGGCGGACTTCGGGGCGTCTGCGGCTGGGGCCTGCTTCGACTCGGCGGCGGGCTTGGCCTCAGCGACCGGTTCGGCGGCCTTCGGCTCGGGCTTCGGGGCCGCCGGCTTGGCGGCCTTCGGCGCGGCCGGCTGGCGGGGTAGTGCGAAAGCCGGGAGCTGCGGCGGGGCGACGATCTGCTTCTTGGCCGGGTCGTACTCGACCCACTGGGCCGGCAGCCGGTACAGGTAGCGGCCGATGCCGAACTTGACGGCCGCCCGCTTCAGGGCGTCGCTGAAGGCGGCCTTGAGCCGGTCGCCGCCGTCCGGCTGCTCGCTCGGGGAGCCCACGTCGGTCTTCGTGACCCAGTCCCCGCCGAGGTTCAGCCGGAGCCGGCAGACGACCGACCCGTCCGGGAGGATTTCGTAGTCGTCCTGCCAGTTCTCGGCCCCGAGCGCCTCGTCGAGCCGGTCCTGGATGAGCCGGACGTCGACGTAGGCTATGGCCAGGGCCCGGTTGTTCTTGACCATCTGCGGCTTGAACTTCACGTCCCGCGGCTCGAACGGGTCGGACAGGGCCAGGGTGACGGCCCGGACGGCCGGGTCGCGGCGGGACGGCTTGTCTGAAACGGGAGCTACCACGGTGACACCTCATCGAGTAGTGGTGATGTGATATAGTGTACACCCGTAGGGATTTCGAGAACAAGCTCCGTAGCGGCGTGCCGGGGAGTCGATCCGCCGGTCGTCGGTCCGACCGGGTTCATTGGTTCGGCCGCAGGGTGTGCGTGGTGCCGAACCAAACCAATAGAGCCGACCCGGCCCCGCCTACCGGCTGAGCCGGTCCGCACCTGGGGCGGGGGCCTGGCCGACCGTCGCCAGGGCCTTCGTCAGGAAGTCGGTGGCGACCCGTTGCACCCGGGCGTCGACGCCGGCCTTGACCGCCTCCCAGTCGGCCTCGGGCATCGTGGCCGGGCGGGGGTCGGAGGCCACCTCGATGTACGCCTTGGCCTTCGGCTCGGTGCCGCTCGGGCGGAGGCTGACTTTGGCCGACAGGCCGCCGCTGCCCCCTAGCCGGAAGACGAGGAAGTTCCGGGCGGCCCGGTCGGTGTCGCCCTTGAACGGCCCGAGCCGGCCGGCCTCGTCCCGCAGGTCCTCGAACCGGGTCACGGGCAGCCCGCCGACCTCGGCCGGGGGGTTCGCCCGCAGGGCCTCCATCATCCGGGCCATGTCCTGCTTCCCTTCGAGCCCGGTCATGGCCACGGTCAGGAGTTCGTTCCGGTAGTACCCGAACTGCCGGCTGAGGGAGTCCAGGTAGTCGGGCAGGGTCCGGCCCTGCCGCTTCTGGTCGAGGGCCGCCTCGGCCATCAGGAGGGCGGCGCAGGCCGAGTCCTTGTCCCGCAGGTCGGCCGTGGCCAGGACCCCGTGGCTCTCCTCGGTGGCGATGACGAAGTCGGCCGGGGTGCCCCGGACCTCGCCGTACTGGCCGGCCGATTCGAGCTGCCAGAGCACGTCGGCGTGGTACTTGAATCCGACCAACAGGTCGTTCACCACCTGGCAGCCGAAGTGCCGGCCGATCCGGGTGATCTGCCCGGTCGTCACCTCGGTGGTGATGACGATCGGGGAGTCCGGCAGCGACCCCCGGCGGGCGAGTTGGCTGAGCTTGAAGTGGGTCAGGAGGGCGGCGATCTCGTTGCCGGTGATGACCCGGTAATCCCCCCTGCCGTCGGCCGAGGTGCAGGCCATCCCGCCGAGCCGGTCGGCGTCCGGGTCGGTCGCCAGAACGAGGTCGGCCTGGGTTTCGCGGGCCTTGGCCTCGGCCCGGTCCAGGCACGCGGGCGTCTCCGGGTTCGGCGTCCCGGTGACGTGGGGGAACTGGCCGTCGGGGGTGGCCTGCTCGGACACGGCGATCGGCCGGAACCCCTGGGCCTCCAGCACCTCGCCGGCGCACATCCCGCCGACCCCGTGCAGGGGGGTGAAGACGACCCGGAACTCGTCGAACTTCGGCGGCGGGATCAGGCTCTCCTTGCGGCACAGCTCGACGTAAGCCCGGTGCGGGGCGTCGTCGAGGAAGTGGACCTTGCCGGACCGGACGGCGTCGGCCCAGGGGAGGTGCTTGACGGCCGTGACCTGGTCCACGAACTCGCTCATGATCTGGTCTTCGGGCGGGACCGGCTGGGCGCCCCGCTCGTCGTAGAACTTGCTCCCGTTGTCGTCCGGCGGGTTGTGGCTGGCGGTCATGTTCAGCCCGCCGTGGGCCCGCAGGTGGCGGATGGTGAACGACAGCTCCGGGGTCGGGGTGTACCGCGGGCTATCCGGCGGGAGGATGTGGGCGTGGACGCCGTTGGCCGCGTACACCCCGGCCGCGTGGTGGCAGAAGGCCTTGCTGGAGACGTGCAGGACCGGGTTCGGCAGGGCCGGGTTGTAGACCCCCCGCCGGTCCTCGAACTGCCGCACGTCGTAGGCCAGGACGACCGAGACGGGATCGACGCCCGGGAACCGCTCGCGGAGGTAGAGGCAGTGGCCCTGGACGCTGGCCCCGAGGGTCCAGAGGTTCATCCGGTTCGGGCCGATGCCGACGGCGCCACGGCGGCCGCCGGTGCCGAACGGCATGAGTTGGTAGAAGGAGTCGAGCAGGACCGACCACTTGCCCGACAGGACCAGCCATTCGAGCTGCGGCCGGTAGGCGGCGAACTCGGGCCTGGCGAGCCACTCGCCGAGGTGGGCGAGGGCCTTGTCCTTGAGGGCCGGGTCGGCGGCGATGCCGGCGAACCCGGCCCGGGCGGCGGTCAGCAGGTCCATGAGCGGTCCCGGCGGGGGCGGGCGGGCCGACCCCGCCCGCGGCCGGGTTGTTGTAGCGGCCGCCCCGGCCCCGGCCGGGGTCAGGGGACGACCACGAGGTTGAAGACCTCGTGGTGGACTTCACCGTGGGCGGAGAGGATCATCTTGTACACCGTCCGCTGGCGGACGCGCGGCATGGCGACCGGCTCATTGTGCGGCGAGGCGCTGACCAGGAACAGTTGGGCCATCACGGGCCCGGAGGGCGGGTTCGTGGGCCTCATCTCCAGGGTGTGCTCGTAGCCGATGTGCCCGGTCTGGATGGTGATCGTCACCGACTGCCCCGACCGGTAGGTGCCCGGGTTGGGCTGCCCGTCGAAGGCGGTGATTTTGGCGACCACGTTGCACGCCGCCTGGGCGCACGGGACGCCCCCGGCGTGTACGGCCTGGTGCGGGGCCGGGCCGCACCGGTCGACGACGACCGGCGGGCAGGTGGTTCGGCCCTTCGGCCGGCGGCGGCCGAACGCGGACGCGGTGTCGGCACACAGGGCGACGGCCAGCAGGGCGGCGGCGTAGGCGGGCCACTTCACGGGCTACCCTCCGGAGGGACTGAGGGACGGACCGGGCGGCGGCCCCGCGGCCCCGCCCCCAACCCCGGCGGACGCCGGGATTCACGCTAGACCGTCCGTGGCGAATGACCCCGGGCCGGCCGGCGACCGCCGCCGGACCGGGGCCGGGTCGTCACTCGCGGGCACGCCCCTCCGTGGCGGGTACGAACCGGGGCACCAGGCGGACGTTGCGGACCGCCGCGGTGCAGGCGACCGCGGACAACCCGATCCCCGGGCCGAGCACCGGCGCGGTGGACCGCGGCGCCCCGTGGCGGCGGTCCGACGGCTCGACCGCCCCGCGGATGTCGGCCTCGGTCAGGTGGGCGGCCACGTCACGATCCCACAGGAACGTGACGCCCCCGGGCAGCAGTTCGATGGCGATGGGATGAAAGTGGGGCGGGGCCGGCTGGGGGCCCGGCTCGACCCGCTCGCGGGTCAGCGAATGCCAGGTCGACGGCGCGATCGTCCCCTCGACCGGCCGCCACAGCGCGTCGACGGACCCTTTCGTCCGGACGACCACGGCGGCGGCCCCGCCCGGCCCCGCGGCCTCGCTCAGCGTGAACTGGATCTGGGACCGGCCGGGGCCCCGAGGCGGCCCCACCTCCAGCCCGCCGACGTGGACCGCGACCCAGCCGTCCGGGCGGCGGTCGAGCACCGCCACCTCGGCCTCCACCCGCACCGGGATCGGGAGCGGGACGGTCACCAGGTCGACGCCGCCGTACGCGGTCGCCGAGAGCGTCGCGCACCCGTCGCGGTCGGGGGCGAACCGCTCCGTCGAACCCGGGACGGCCGCCCACCGGAACCGGGGCATCCCGTCGGGCCCGACCACCTCGACCGTCCGCCCGGCCTGGAGGTCGCGGACGATCCGCCGCTGGTCGATCCGGATCAGCCACTCGCCGATCGGGGCGGAGGCGAGGAGGGCGGCCGTCGCGGCGACGACCGCCAGCCCGGC
>JAIEQO010000069.1 GCA_019747655.1 Gemmataceae bacterium
CATCGGCCGGCGGTGGCGGACGCTGGTGAGTTCGTCGACGGGCTTGCCGCCGACCCGCTGGGTCGGGCTGTCCGGCGTCACCAGTTCCGGGTGCTCGGCCTCGATCTTGGTGAGTTCTTCGAGCAGCCGGTCGAACTCTCGGTCGGAGATTTCGGGGGCGGCGTCGGCGTAGTACCGGTGGTTGTGGTAGTCGATCAGCTTCCGCAGCTCGGCGGCGCGGGCGGCGGGGGAGCTAACGACGGGGGAGGCTTTGGGCATCGGCGAACCCGGTGCGGGGGTGGAGGGTCGGTGTGGTGGGATTGTGGCCGGAAGCGGCCGGGACGGGCAAGGTTGGATGTGCGGCCGGCGAGCTAGACGGACCAGTCCTCGATCGGCAGCCCGGGGACGCGGGAGAAGTCCGAGTCCATCGTCACAACGGTACAGTTGCCGAGCGCCCGGGCGATGGCCGCGGTTTGGACATCGACGTCGCCGACCGTTCGGCCGATCCGCTTGAGCAAGGCGGCCAGCCGGCCGAACTCTTCGGCCTCCGCCCTCTGGTACGGCCAAACCGTCAGCTCGCGGAGTGCCTGGCGGACGAGGGCAAGGTTGGCCGCCCGGGTGGCGCTCCCTTCGGCCCCGGCATACAGCTCGCCGGCGGCCGGGGCCGAGGTGCCGAGCCGGTTCCCACGGGCTTTCTCGGCCCGTGCGCGGGCGCGGACCTTCGGGTCGAAGTTGGCGTACAGGTTGGCGATGCCGGTGTCGAGCAGGTAGAGCCTCATCCGGTCGGCCCCCGCCCCCCGGTCTCGATCTCGGCCAGCCGGGCCCGCAGGTCGGCCACTTCCTCGGCCCGCTCCTGCTCGTACACGGACAACTGCTCGGACGACAGGAACGGCGTAACCTCCTTCGCCCACTCGTCCAGCTGGGCCAGCCGGGCGGCGATCGTTTCCGGTGTGAAGACGACGATGCTGCCCGGCGGGTCGATGGGGTGGACCCACACTTCGCCGCCCTCGGGCCAGTCGGGCGGGACCTCGACGACCACCTTCCCGTTCTGGATCTTCCCGACGATCGTAGTCGGCGACATCGCCAGCCCCTCCCCGAACTCACGGCCCGCCACATTGTAACCGACGCGGGCCGCCGGGGAGAGCCGGCGGCCCGCGCGGGATCGTCACCGGCCCGGCCGGCTCACCACCGGCGGCCGTACCCGTAGGCCGCGTGCCGGCCGGTCCACGGGTTGACCGCGGCCCCGCCCCGGTACGCCGTCCCGGTCCACGGGTTGAACCCGGCCGTGTGGGTCGTCCGGGTCCCGGTCCACGGGTTGACCGTGTTCGTCCGGGCCTGGACCCCGCCGGTCCACGGGTTCCGGGCGACCGTCGTGCTGTGGGCCCGGCCGGTCCACGGGTTGACCCCGGCCCGGACGGCGAACTGGGCCGACGCCGGCCCGGCCGCCAGGGCGATCACCCCGGCCGCGAGGAGGAGGCGGGTCATGGTCACTTCCCCCCTTCCGCCTTCTTGGTCGCCTTCGGCTTGATGGTCGGCTTGCCGACCTCGTTCAGGTCGACCGACCCCCGCAGGTGGAGGTCGTCGCCGATCGTCTTGTCCGGGTCGACGGTGTAGAAGTACATCGTGTTGGTCGAGTTGTCGACGACCAGCAGGTTCGTCCCCTCGGTGTCGACGATGGTGTACTTCGGCCCGCCGGCCCCGCCCCCGGCCGGCTGGGCCGTCCCGGCGGCCGGCCGGAGCAGGTTGAGCCCGAGCCCGACCCCGAGCACCACCACCGCCACCACCCACCACCCCGCACGGCGTTGCATCGGTTGCCCTCCGGAAGCACCAGGCGAAAACGCCGGGACGCCCGCCCGGCGACACCCCCGTGTTACCCGGGCGACGGCCCGAAGGCAAACGAACTCGCGTCGAATCGTCCGGGTTTGTTGTCAGCCCACCCAGGCGGCGTCGGTGGCGGCGAAGCCGACCAGCTCCTCGGGCTTGAACCACAGGGCGATCTCGAGGGCCGCGTTCTCCGGGCTGTCGCTCCCGTGGACCAGGTTGTTCTGGACGCTCAGGGCGAGGTCCCCGCGGACCGTCCCGGGCGGGGCCTTGGCCCCGTCGGTCAGCCCCATCAGGTTCCGCCCGACGGCCACCGCCTCCCGCCCCTCCCAGACCATCGCCACCGTCGGCCCGCTGGTCAGGAAGCCGAGCAGCGACTCGTAGAACGGCTTCCCCTTGTGGACCGCGTAATGCTTCTCGGCCAGCTCCCGGGCGGCCCGGACGAGCTTCAGCCCGGCCAGCCGGAGGCCCTTCCGCTCGAACCGGCCGGTGATCTCGCCGACCAGCCGCCGCTGGACCGCGTCCGGCTTCAGGAGGATGAGGGTCTGCTGCATGGGTGGGGTTCCGGGTGGGGCGGGACGGGGTCATGGTGCGGACGGCCGGGCCGAACGTCCACCGGACGTTGGCCTTCCACCGGCCGGGCGGGTCGGGTTACTGTCCCGGCGAGCGGGGGCGTCAGCCTCCCGCTCGGTCTGCACAACAGGGGGCTGACGCCCCCCGCTCGCCAGGACCGCAGGCATGGACGTGACCTCCCGTTTCCCCTGGTGGGTGCCGGCCGGCGGGCTGTTGCTCGCGGCCCTGTACCTGCCGACCCTGGCCACCCCGTTCGACTTCGTCGACGACGGCAACCTCGTCTACCCCTCGACCACGACCGGCCTCGCCGGCCACGCCGGGCTGTGGTGGGACAAGGTCCGGGCCAACTACGACCACCTCGGCCCGTTCCGCCCGACCCTGTGGGCCCACTGGCAGCTCCAGGCCAACCTGTTCGACGGCGACCCCCTCGCCTGGCGGGCCTACCGGCTGGCGTGGTGTGCCCTGGCCGCGACGGTGCTCCTGTGGCTGTTCCGGGAACTCGGGGTCCATCCGGCCGCGGCCCTGTTCGCCGGGGCCCTGGCCATGTGGAACCCGTACCGGAACGAGGTGTGGACCAGCCTGACGCTGGCGGAGGGCGTCGCCATGCCCTACGCCTTGTTCGGGCTGGTCGCGGCCCGGAAGGCAGCCACCTCGCCACACCCGCTGCGGTGGGAATTGGCATCGGCCTTCGCGGTCTTCGTGGCCCTCGGGTGCAAGAACACGTTCGCGGCCCTGGTCCCGGCTCAGGTCCTGCTACGGATGTGGCCGGACGGGGTGTCGCTGCGGAAGGCGTGGCGGCAGAACGGCCTGCGATCCCTGCTCCTCGGCCTGACTCTGCTGATGCCGGCCGCCCACTTCGTCTACTTCAAGGCCCACTGGCACCCCGGCCAGTACGAGACGCCCGGCCTCTCATTCGCGCAGGCCGGCCGGGTGCTGAACGCCCTCAAGGGGGCGGTCAGCCTGGAGTTCCTGGCGGCCGGTGTCGTCCTCGCGGTGGTTGCCGTTCGTGCCACCCGACAACTAAGCCCGCCGATAGTTATCGGCGGGCTTACGGGGGTCCGTACCGGAACCGCTTGCGCTCTCCTGTTGATACTCGCCGGGGTCGCCGTCTACCTGCCGATGGGGATGATGTCCGGGCGGTACGCCATGCCCGCCGTCTGGGGCCTGGACATCCTCTTCGCACTGCTCTTGTCGGCCCTGGTCGCCGCCCCCCTGACCGTCTGGAAGAAGGCCGCGTGGGTCGGCGTCGCCGCCGGGCTGGCCGCCGTCGCCGTCACGAGCGTCGGCAAGCAGGAGAAGTTCGCCGCCCGGGCCAAGATGCTCTGGGAGGCCGTCCATCACGTCGAGGCCACAGCCCCGCCCGGGGCCCGGGTGGCGTGGGTGGCCGGCGACGGCCTCAAGGGCGGCCTGAACATCGAGGAAGGCATCCACTTCCAGTGGCACCTGTACCACCGCGGCCGGGGCGACGTGCGGGTCGCCCTGTACGGCGACGCCGGCCGGCCGCTCGAACGGACCGAGCTGCCGCCCCCCGACGGCCCGCCGGACCTCGCCCTGTACGGCACCCCCGGCCCGGCCGGGTGGGAGGAGGAGCGGACGTTCGCCGCCGCCTACTGGCTCGGCCGGAAGCGGTACGACTGCCACCTCGGGCGGAAGCGGCTGGCCCCCGCCTTCGCCGGCCGGGACGAGTTCCGCCGCCTACTGCTCGGACTGGAGCGGCCCGACGATCCGGTGGCCGACGGTCGAGTGGACGAGCAACTGAGGCTCCGCATCCTGGCGAATTACTGGGAACTCGGCCCCGAGCCCCGCGGCCCGGCCGAGTGCCTCACCCTGACCCGGGCGTTCTGGGCCGGCCACCGCCGCCGGCTGCTGTACCCGAACGGGGAGTGAGCCCCGGCGGCGGGCGGGCCGTACAACACCCCCACCTTCCCGCCCTCCCGAGCCCCGCCCATGCCGACCACGTTCGATGTCGATACCCCGGCCGCCGTCGCCCGGCTGATGCGGTTCCTCGCGGTCGAGGGCGTGACCGGCCGGGAGGCGGCCATCGGCAAGGAGGTCGTCGCCGCCCTGAAGGAGGCCGGCGTCCCGCCGAAGGCCGTCGCGTTCGACGACGCCAACGCCCGCATCCCCGAGCCGACCCAGACCGGCAACCTCCTCGTCAAGCTCCCCGGCGCCGGCGCGATGAAGGACGCCCCGCCGGTCCTGTTCATGACCCACCTCGATACCGTCCCGCTCTGCGCCGGGGCCAAGCCCAAGCTCGCGGGGAAGCGGATCGTCAACGCAACGGATGGCGCGGCCCTCGGCGGGGACAACCGGACCGGCTGCGCCGTCCTCGTCACCCTGGCCGCCGAGCTGGCCCGGCAGAAGCTCTCGCACCCGCCGCTGACGCTGTTCTTCACCGTCCGCGAGGAGAGCGGGCTGTTCGGGGCCAAGCACGTCAACCCGGCCGACCTCGGCGGGCCGGCGTTCGGGTTCAACTTCGACGGCCGGGACGCCGGGGACGTGATCGTCGGGGCGATCGGGGCCGACCGGTGGACGGTCGACATCCGCGGCAAGGCGTCGCACGCCGGGGTGGCCCCGGAGCGGGGCGTGTCGGCCACGCTGATCCTGTCGCTGGCCCTGGCCGAGGCCCACGCCGGCGGGTGGTGGGGGAAGGTGGTGAAGGACGGGCGGGAGGGGACGAGCAACGTCGGGGTGGTGAGCGGCGGCGAGGGGAAGCCGGCCGGTGACGCCACCAACGTGGTGACGGACTTCGTCCACGTCAAGGGCGAGAGCCGCAGCCACGACGCCAAGTTCGTCCGGGAGATCACGGCCGGGTTCAAGGCGGCGTTCGCCTCGGCGGCGGCGAAGGTCCGGGACCACGAGGGCCGGCCGGGGAAGGTGACGTTCACCTCCCGGCTCGATTACGTCCCGTTCCGCATCCGGGACGATTCGCCGGTGGTGAAGCGGGCGTCGGCGGCGGTCCGGGCGATCGGCCGGACGCCGAACCTGCGGGTGACGAACGGCGGGCTGGACGCCAACTGGATGGTCAAGCACGGGGTCCCGACGGTCACGTTCGGGGCCGGGCAGAACGAGATTCACACCGTCAAGGAGTACGTCGACCTGGGGGAGTTCGAGGCCGCCTGCCGGCTGGCCGTGGCCCTGGCGACGGGATGAGGAATAGGTTTGTGTAGGGTGGGTCGAGCGGACCGTCCGCGGTCCGCGACGGCCCACCGATGGGTGTGGTGGGCCGTCGCCGGTCCTGCGGACCGCCTCGACCCACCCTTACGAGCCGAACGGCGGCGGGGACGGCCGATGGGGATGCCGAAGCAGGGGAGCCGTCGCATCACGGTCGACGGCGAGGCATACCGGTGGATCGTCGGGCCCAACGACGGGTATATGGTCCTGGTCGCCGAACGGGCGGTCGATCCCGGGCAGCGGCTGGAAGCCTACTTCAACTACCACGACCGGTACGAAGCCGCCGGGGCGGGGGTGTACCGCATCGTCGGCCAGCGGCGGTCGATCCGGCCCGGGGTCGTGCGGACGGTAATCCTCCATGCGCTCGCCCGAGGCTGGCGGCCGTCCGCACCCGGGTGCGAGCCGTTCCGCGTTCATGACGCTGACGGCCTCGTACCGGTTGAAGAGGACGGGGTGTAGGGTGGGACGAGCCGGCCCCCGGCCGGCGATGTCCCAGGGGTGGTTGCTCATTGTGGGGCGTCGCGGTCCGCGGACGGCTCGCTCGTCCCACCCTACAAGATTGAGGCGAGTGTGGTCCGGGCGAACGAGCAGTACGCCTACTTCGCACTCTGGGGCGAGTTCGAACCGGCGGACGTGACCGCCCGGGTGGGGGTGCCGCCGACCGAGTGTTGGCGGAATGGCGATGTCTGCCCGCGGCAGATGGAGCGGAAGTTCAGCCGGTGGGCGTTGTACTCGCGGCTGGATCACGGCCGCGCCCTGGAAGACCACATCCGGGACGTGCTGGCCCAGCTCGATGCCAACTCGGAAGCCTTCCGCTCCGCGTCGGCCGAGTTCGGCGGGGTGATGCAGTTGGTCGGCTACTTCTTCCGCGACTACCCCGGCATCCATTTCGACCGGGACGCCACCGAGGGGTTGGCCCGGTACGGCCTCGAAGTGGACTTCGACTTCTACGGGCTGTACTCGCACCACCGCGAGGACACCTGAGTTCGGTGTCGGGTGGGCCGGACCGGTCCCGCGAGGACCGGTCCGGCCCACCCGACACCGAACTCACTTTTCCCCCTCCGGCTCGGACGTGACGACCTCGACCGCCCCCAGGTTGACCCACGACGCGACCCGCTTGTCGCCCCGGCGGACCTCGACCCGCACCCACCCGCCCGCGGGGGCGGCCGGTGCCTTCCCCACCAGCTCCCCGCCCCCGGCCCGGACGAGGGTCAGCCGGTACGTCTTGCCCGGCTCCAGCGGCGGGCCGCCGGGGGCTGCCTCCCGCCCGACGTTCGCCGGCGGCTGCCGGGCGGGAGCCGGGTTCACCGGCTTGTCCTTCTTGGCGATCTCCTTCAGGGCGGTCGCGGCCGCGTCGCGGACGTGCTCGTCCGGGTCCTTGAGGGCCTTCTCCAGCCCGGCCACCGCCTTCGGGCTCCTCAGCCACCCCAGCGCCTTGGCGATCTCGAACCGGAGGTGGTCGTCCTCCTCGCTCGCCAGGTGCTCGACCAGAACCGGCACGGCCCGCTCGTCCCCGAGCAGCCCGAGGGCGACGGCCGCGTCCTCCTTCGCGGGCTTGGAGAACGAGTTCAGTTGGCCGTACTTCAGGACGGCGACCATCCGATCGAAGGCGTCCGCTGGGCCCGCCGGCGGCTTCTCGTCGGCCGGGGCGCAGCGGACGAGGCCGCCCACGAGCACGAGTAGTACGACGACTCTCATCGGACCCCGCCTTATGCCAGGGGACACGCCGAACCGGTGGTGATGTCGACCGGCCTAACGCCCGTGCCCGGCCCCGGTCGGCCCGACGCACCAGCCTACCGACCCCCGGACGCCGACGCAACCGTCTCACCCGACGGGGCACCGGCCCCGGCCAGGTGCGCCGCATAAACCCCGACCGTTCCGCCGACGAACCCGCCGGCCACCACATCGCCGACGAAGTGGTAGTCCATCCCGATCAGCCCGACGGTCACCGCCGCCACGGCCGCCGCCGCCAGCCACCGCCACCGCGGGTACGCCACCCACAGCACCGCCGCCGCGGCCGCCGTCCGGGCCGTGTGCCCCGACGGGAAGCTGCCGTACCACGGCCCCTCGTGGAACGGGTGGAACCCGTAGCCGGCGTCGCCGTCCCGGAGGAACGACGGATTGTCGTGGGTCCAGGTCGCCGGCCAGTACCGGCCGAACACGTACCCCAGCGACTGCCGGAACTGGTCGGCCAGGACGACCGCTGCCCCGGCCGCCAGGACGGCCCGCTCCCACCGCCGGAACGGCCCCCATGCCCGGCGGACGGCCAGCCCCGCCAGCACCGCCGGCACCCACGCCTGGACGACCGGCGGCGGCAGGGTCAGCCACTCGAACGCCCGGACCGACGGCAGCCCGTGGTCGTGGACGAAGAGGGCGACCGGCCGGTCCACGAAGAAGTAGCAGAGGGCGACCACCGCCGCGGTCACGCACAGGGCGGCGAGCGTGCGGCGGAGGAGCCGGCGGTAGTCGGGGTCGGCGGGCATGGGGGCGACCGGGTGCGGGTGGTTGAGTGGGGCGGCCGGCCTGCTCTTGTAGGGTGGGCCGGACCGTCCCCGCAGGGGACGGGAGGCCCACGGTGGGGCGTCCGCGTGGGCCTCCCGGTCCGCGGACGGACCGGTCCGGCCCACCCTACCGGAATCAGGCGGCGGGCTTGCCGAGCACGAACCGCAACGCCCCTTCCAACTCCGGGTGGTCGAACGCGAAGCCGGACGCGGTCAGCGCATCGGGAACGGCCCGCTGGCTGGCGAGCAGGGCCGCGTCGGCGACCTCCCCGAACAGCACCCGCAGGGCCGGCCGCGGCACCCACAACACCGCCGGCCGGCCGAGGACCCGGCCGAGCGTCTTGGTGAACGCGCGGTTCGTCACCGGGTTCGGGGCCGCGACGTTCACCGGGCCGGTCAGCCCGTCGGTCATGAGCGTGTGGTGGACGGCCCCGACCGCGTCGCCGACCGCCACCCACGACAGCCACTGCCTGCCGCTGCCGAGGGTCGCCCCGGCCCCGGCCCGGAACGCCGGCAGTTGCTTCGCCAGCGCCCCGCCCTTCGGCGAGAGTACCACCCCGAACCGCACGTTCACCACCCGCACCCCGGCCGCGGCCGCCGGCTCGGCGGCCGCCTCCCACTCCCGGCACACGTCCGCCAGGAGTCCGCCGCCCGGCTCCGACTCCTCCGTCAGCACCTCGTCCCCGCGGTCGCCGTAGACGCCGACGGCCGACGCCGACACGAACACCTTCGGCCGGCGGGCCGGCGGCAGCACCGCCACCGTCTCGGCCAGGTGCCGGGTCGGGACCGTCCGGCTCTGGCGGATGCGGTCCTTCTTGGCCGCGGTCCACCGCCCCTCGGCGATGTTCTCGGCCGCCAGGTGGACGACGGCGTCGTGGTCGGCCAGGGCGGCCGGGTTCACCTCCTCCCTCGGGTCCCACGGCACCGCCCGGGCGCCGTCGTCGGCCGCCGGGTCGGCCCCGCCGCTCACCAGCCGGGTGACGGCGTGCCCGCCGGTCGTCAGGAACGCGGCCAGCTCGGAGCCGATCAATCCCCGCGAGCCGGTCACGGCGACCTTCAGCCGGGGCCGGTCGGCGTACAGCCCGTGCCGCCGCAGGTCGCTCGCGGTCAGGGCGTGGCGGTAGGCGAACATCGCCTCCAGGCGACGCCGGACCAGCCCACCTCCGAAGAGCCGGCCCAACCCGCCGAGCGGCAGCCGGTAGTCGATGTGGTCTTCGAGAAACGACGAGCCTTCGCCGTCCGGGATCATCCGGTGGGTGTGCTCCCACGCGGCGAACGGGCCGCGGAGTTGCCGGTCGCGGAACTCCCGGCCGGGGACGAACCCGACGTGCTCGGCCACCCACGTCCCCTTGACCGGCCCGAGGACGCCGGCCCGGAGCGTGACCCGGTAGCCGTCGGTGCCGAACCCCCCTTCGCGGGCGACGACGCGGACATCTTCCCACGGCGGGGTGAGCCGGGCGAACGCGGCCGGCCGGGCGTGCCAGGCGTACAGCGCGTCGGCCGACGCCGGCATCGGCGACCGGCGGGTGAAGGTGGGCATAGCCAGTGACCAGTCATCAGTTACAGTAAGCAGTGACCGACCAGAGCCAGATCGGTGCCGGGCGGGTCGGTCCGGACTGGTGACTGCTCACTGCTCACTGCTTACTTGCTGGTCACTCCCCCGGCTGCCGCTGGCGGAAGATGTCGGCCATCAGGTTGTCGACCGGGGCGTACTGGTCGGTCAGGACGATCCCGGGGTCGGCCTTGCGGAACGGCTCCAACAGCCGGTCGGGGATCGGGTGGGTGTAGTGGGGGGTGGTGGAGTCCGCCAGGGCGGCCCCGGCGGCGGCCGCGAGCGGGTAGAACCCGCCGGCCCGGGCCGTCGCCCCCCGGACCGCCGCCAGGTCGAGCGGCTTGTCCGAGGCGTAGATCACCCACACCTGCCGGTTCCCGGACCAGGCCGCCCGCCACTCGTCCCGCCGGGCCCGCTCGTCGGGGTCGGCGGCCGGCTCGTCCTCCGCCGGCGGCGGCCGGGTCGGCCCGACCAGGACGACGTGCGGGAACGTCTTCCGCAGGGTGGCCATGGCCGCCTTCCACAGCCGGCCGTGCTCGACCGAGTCGATGACCGTCAGGAGGTAGACGCCGTCGGGCTTGAGGGCCCGCTTGACCTCGTCGTTGAACTCCTTGGTCAGCAGGTGGGCCGGGACGGACAGGTCGTTGACGGCGTCCAGGACGACCAGGTCGTAGCTCCCCGGGGTCGCCTTCTCGGCCACGAACTGCCGCCCGTCCATGTTGAAGTTGTTGACCAGCCCCTTCTTCAGCCCGAGCCGGTCTTCGGCCACCCGGGTCACGCCCGGGTCGATCTCGACCACGTCCATGACGGCCTCGGGGAGGGCCGTCTTGGCGTACCGGGGGAACGTGTACCCGCCCCCGCCGATGACCAGCGCCCGGGGCTCCGGGGCGTGGGCCCGGGCCGCCCGGAGCAGCTCCATCTGGACGTGCTCGTGCGGGTAGTAGAAGTACCCCGGGTCGTCCGGGTCGACCCGGGAGTGGAGCAGGTGGTCGAGGTTCAGGTCGAGCAGCCGGGTCGGCCACCACCGCCCGTCGTACCCCTCGGCGTACACCCGGGACACCTTGATGGTGTAGTAGTTGGTCTCGTCGACCGAGACGGTGGCCTCGTCCCGGGGCGGGCCGTGCCAGTACAGGATGAACCCGCCGGCCACCCCGCCCAGGACGATCGAGAAGGCGTACAACAGGACCCCGCCGCCGGCCGCCGCCGGGACGGCCTGGGCCGGGTCCATCCGGGCGGCCGACCGGGCGTCCTTCCAGATGCTCACCACCAGGGTGCTGCCGACGGCCAAGAGGCCGGCCACCCCGAGGATCGTCCGGTACACCCCGACGGCCGACATCAGCACGTACCCGGCGGCGAACGTCCCGGCGATCGCCCCGGCGGTGCTCCAGGCGTACACCCGGCCGGCCGTCCGGCCGGCGTGGGCCACGTCCGGGACGGCCAGCCGGACCACCTGGGGGGAGACCATCCCGAGGGCGAACATCGGGGGGAAGAACAGGGCGAACGTCCACCCCAGGACCTGCTCGACCAGCCCGTAGCTGGTCAGCGCGCGGTACCGGGTCAGGACGGCCAGGGCGACCAGGACGAACACCGTCGCGGCCCCGGCGGCCAGCAGGGTGGCGGCCAGGTAGAGGCGGGGGTTGACCGCCGCCCCGGGGCGGTTGGCCCGGTCGGCCAGCAGCCCGCCGGCCAGGTTCCCCAGGGCCGTCCCGGCCAGCATCACCCCGATGATCCCGGTCCAGGTGTACAGCGACACCCCGAGCTGGGTGGCCAGGAGCCGGGACGCGGTCAGCTCCAGAACCATCCCGCCGAAGCTGGCCAGGAAGACGATCCGGTACGCCTGCCCCGGGTCCGGGAAGGCGAAGGGGTTGGACGGGGCCGGATCGGGCGAATCGGGTACGGGCGAAGACGGGTCGGACGGCGGCGACGGGGATGCCCCTAACACGACCATCGTGACCGCCGCCAGGGCGAGCAGGCTGCCGGCCGCGGCCAGCACCAGGGTGTTGATGGTGAACGCCGGGATCAGGTAGAACCCGGTCAGGTAGTTGCCGAGCAGGCAGCCGAGGGTGGACAGGGCGAACACCAGCCCGGCCACCCGGCCGGTCTTGCCCACGTCCGGCAGCCCGAGCTTGATGGCCAGCGGGGTGAGCAGGCTCAGGGCGAACCCGGCCGGCAGGCAGAGCACCACCGTCAGCAAGGGGATGCGGGGGCCGAGGGGGACGGCCTTGTAACCCCCGGTCGCCCCCAGGAGCATCGGGAACAGGACCATCCACCCCGCGGCGACGGCCCCGGCCACCAGCACCGCGGCCAGCGTCCGGGGGGACGGGTAGCGGTCCGCGAGCCGCCCGCCGAGGGCGTTCCCGAGGGCGATCCCGGTCAGGAACACCCCGATGATCGAGGTCCAGGTGTACAGGTCCGACCCGATGAACGGGGCCAGCAGTCGGCTGGCCACGAGCTGCAACACGAGCAGGGCCGCGTTCGCCAGGAAGACGACCGCCCCGACCCCCGCGAGCCGGGCGACGGGGAGCGGGGCCGGGGAAGGGGAGCCCATGTCGTGGTCCGTGCGGGGGCGGCCGGAATCCTCCAGGCTACGGGTATCCGGCCGCCGCCGCAACGGCCATCGGGGAAGGGCCCGGCCGGTACAATGGCCAACACCCTGCCCACCGGGAGAATGTGATGGCGGCCCGCTTCGTCGTCGGGATCGACCTCGGAACGACCAACTCGGCCCTGGCGTATGTGGACACCGGGGCCGGGGCGGGTGCGGCGGCGACGCCGTTCCCGGTGGCCCAGGTGGTCGCCCCCGGGGCGGTCGACGACCGGCCGCTGCTGCCGTCGTTCCTGTACCTGCCGGGGCCGGGGGAACAACCTGCCGGGGCGCTCAAGCTGCCGTGGGACCCGGGCCGGGACTACGCCGTCGGCGAGTTCGCCCGGGCGTTCGGGTCGCAGGTCCCGACCCGGCTGGTGGCGTCGGCCAAGTCGTGGCTGTCCCACCCCGGGGCGGATCGCAAGGCCCCGATCCTGCCGTTCCGGGCTCCGGACACCGGCCGGAAGGTGTCGCCGCTGGACGCCTGCACCCGGTACTTGAAGCACCTGGCCGAGGCGTGGAACGAGCGGATGGCGAAGGACCTGCCGGCCAACCGGCTGGAGGCCCAGGACCTCGTCCTGACGGTCCCGGCGTCGTTCGACGCGGCCGCCCGCGAGCTGACCGTCGAGGCCGCCCGGGCGGCCGGGTTCGAGCACCTGACCCTGCTCGAAGAGCCGCAGGCGGCGTTCTACGCCTGGCTCGACCGGGCCGGCGACAACTGGCGGCAGCAGGTCGGGGTCGGCGACCTCGTGCTCGTGGCCGACCTCGGCGGCGGGACGACCGACCTGACGCTCATCGAGGTGGGGGAGGAGAACGGCAACCTGGCCCTCACGCGGCTGGCGGTCGGCGACCACCTGCTGCTCGGCGGCGACAACATGGACCTGACCCTGGCGTACCACGTCGCCGCCGCGCTGGCCAAGAACGGCACGAAGCTCGACGCCGGGCAGATGGTCCAGCTCACCTACGCCTGCCGGGCGGCCAAGGAGCAGCTCTTCGCCGACCCGACGCTGGCCTCGGCCCCGGTGACGGTCCTGGGCAAGGGCCGCGGCCTGGTCAGCGGCACGATCAAGCACGACCTGCCCCGGGCCGAGGCCGAGAAGGTGTTGGTGGACGGGTTCTTCCCGGACTGCCCGCGGGACGCCGAGCCGGCCAAGGCCCGGGCCGCCGGGTTGCAGGAACTCGGCCTGCCCTACGTCTCCGACCCGGGGGTGACGCGGCACCTGGCGCAGTTCCTCAGCCGGCAGGCCGAGTCACTGGCCAACCGAGAGCCGGTGGCGAAGGGAAAGAAGAAGACGGCCCCCGGGCTGCCGTCGGCCGTGCTCTTCAACGGCGGAGTGTTCAAGGCCGACCCGCTGCGGAACCGGCTGCTCGGGGTGATCGGGTCGTGGGCGAAGGGGGCGAAGGCCGACCCGGCCCGGGAGCTGGCCGGGGCCGACCTCGACCTCGCGGTCGCCCGCGGGGCGGCGTACTACGGGCTGGTCCGGCGGGGCAAGGGGGTCCGCATCCGGGGCGGGACGGCCCGGGCGTACTACATCGGCGTCGAGACGGCGGCCCCGGCGGTCCCGGGGCTGGCCCCGCCCTTGAAGGCGCTGTGCGTGGCCCCGTTCGGGATGGAGGAGGGGACGGAGGCCGACATCCCCGGGCAGGAGTTCGGGCTGGTGGTGGGGGAGGAGGCCGAGTTCCGGTTCCTGGGGTCGACGGTCCGGCGGGACGACGCGGCCGGGACGGTGGTGGACGACTGGGAGGGGCAGGTCGACGAACTCGCCCCGGTCCGCACCACCCTGGAGGCGAAGGGCGGGGGTGCCGGGGCCCGGCAGGTGGTGCCGGTCCACCTGCACAGCAAGGTGACGCCGGTGGGACAACTGGAGCTGTGGCTGTTCAGCCGGGACGGCAAGCAGCGGTGGAAGCTCGAGTTCAACGTCCGCGAGGGGCGGTAACTCGCGTGGACCAGGCCGCCCAGTCACGGGCGTCGGCCGATCCGGTGCTCGAGGGGTGGCCCCGCACTCCTGCCGTCGAAAGGTCCGTCATGCTCATCATCGGTCCCGCCCGGACGCTCGCCGCCGCCGTCGCGGCCGCCGCGACGACGGCCGCCCCGATCCCGCCGCCGCGGCCGGACGCCCTCCCGGACGGGGCGACGGCCCGGCTCGGGACGCTCGCCTTCCGCGGGTGGAGCCTGGACGGCCTCGCCTTCTCCCCGGACGGGCGGACCCTCCGGGCCGTCCGCGACTGGCGGCGGCTGGCCTGGGACGTGGTCACCGGCCGGCCGGGGCCGGTCCGGGACTTCGCCCCGGGGGGCGTCGGCGGGCTGACCGGGACCACCGTCTTCGCCGGCGACCGGACCGTCTGGGTCGGCTCGAAGGGCCTCGTCCGCCCGGACCACGTCGGGGACAACACCGTCGTCGTGTCCGGCCCGGCCGGCCGGGAGGTCTGCCGGTTCGAGTTTTCCGGCCTCACCTTCCCCGGCTACCTGGAGACGTTCGCCCCGGTCTGGATGCCGAAGGCCGCCGTCACCCCGGACGGCAAGTACCTGTCCGTCTGGGTCCGGGGCGATAAGACGCTGCGGACCTACGACCTGGATACCGGCAAGCCGCTGTTCGCCCGGGGGGTGGAGGCGAAGTTCGACCCCGGGCTGCACGCCTCCCCGGACGGCAAGACGCTGTACCTGCACGAGCCCGGCGGGCCGATCCGGCGGTTCGCCCTGCGGACCGGCGAGCCGCTGCCCGACCTGGCCGTTCCGGCGGCGTCGAGCTTCCGCGTCCAGGCCGCCCCGGACGGCCGCCGGGCGGTCATCCGCGACCGGTACGTCACGTCCGACGACGCCGGCCGCTACTGGTCGAAGCCGGGGCACAGCCGGCTGACGGTGTGGGACTTGGCCGCCAACGCGGCGGACGGCGTCCTGCCCGTGGTCGGCACGGCCGTGTACTTCCAGTTCGCCGGGCCGGACGCCCTGCTCGTCCTGGCCGCGAACCACCGGCCCGGCCTGCCCACCGCCCACACCGTTTCCCGGTGGAGCGTCGCCACCCGGACCCGGGCCTGGGAGGTACCGGTCCCGCCCGCCGATTGGCTCGCCGTGTCGCCGGACGGGACACGATTCGCCGTCACCGACCGGGGGCAGGCGGGCACCGTGTACGACGCCGCGACCGGCGAGCGGCGGGGCCCGCAGGTCGGCCACGACGGGCCGGTGGGGTGGGTCGGGTTCTCGGCCGACGGGGGGACGGCCACCACCGCCGACCGGGACACGGTCTGGACCTGGAACCGGCGGGGCGAGGGCAAGGCCGCG
>JAIEQO010000735.1 GCA_019747655.1 Gemmataceae bacterium
CGGGTGTTGTGGGAGCGATCTGGCCTGCCCCTCCCGCAGCAGCCGAATGGATAGCCTTGCTTACCTGCCAGTCAGTATGTGCGGGTCGACACGGACATGACGTACACGGTGACCGGGGTTTCGGTCACGCCGGCCGCGGCCGTCCCGGAGCCGGCGAGCCTGGCCTTGGTGGCGGCCGGCGGGCTCGGCCTGCTCGGGTACGCCCGCCGGAGGCGGACGACCCGGTAGCGGGCGGCCGCGGCCCGCCGAACGTCCCCCGGCGGCCGGTCCGCCCGCCGGGAGCCGACGTCTTCTTGTACCGCGGACCCGAGGAGTACGCCCGTGCCACGGTTCCTGTCCCGCCGCCGGTACGCGGTCCCACTGGCCGCGGTCGTTCTGGCCCCGACCCTGGCGGTGCTGCTCGCGCCGCCCGCGACGAGCGCGCCGCCCGACGGGCCGACCGTCACCCTGCTGGCCTCGGGCCTGAAGGGCGGGTCCGGCAGCACCGTCGGCCCGGACGGGGCGCTGTACGTGACCGAGTGGGAGGCCGGCCGGGTCAGCCGGATCAACCCGCGGACCGGCCGGGTCCGCCCGTTCGCCCGGGGGCTGCCGCCGGGCCCCCCGGCAATCCCCTACAGCGGGGCGGTCGACGTCGCCTTCCTCGACGACACGGCGTACGTGCTGGTCACGCTGGTCGGCCCGGACCTCGGCGGCGAGGACGTGGTCGGCATCTACCGGGTGGACGGCCCGGACTGCGTCACCGTGGTCGCGGACATCGGGGCGTGGTCGGCGGCCCACCCGCCGGAGACCGACTACGAAGTGCCGACCGGGGCCCAGTACGCCCTGGAGCCGTACCGCGGCGGGTTCCTGGTCACCGACTCGCACCACAACCGCGTGCTGCGGGTGGAGCTGGACGGCGACATCCGCGAGGTGGCGACGTTCGGGAACACCGCCGCGGCCGGGCTGGCGCTGCGGGGGAACACGGTGTACGTGGCCGAGGCCGGCCCGATCCCGCACCTCCCGGCGGACGGCCGGGTGGTGGCGTTCGGGCCGAGGAAGGCCCCGGCCGTGGTGGCCGCCGGGGTCCCGCTGCTGGTCGACGTCGAGTTCGGCCGGGGGAACACCCTGTACGCCCTGTCGAACGGCGTCTGGGGCGGGGGCGTCCCGGGCGACCCGGCCCGACCGGATACCGGGTCGCTGCTCCGGGTGAACGCGGACGGCACCCTCACCGTCCTGGCCGGCCTGGACCGGCCGTGCTCGCTCGAGTTCATCGGGAATGCGGCCTACGTCGTCACCCTCGGCGGGGATGTCCTGAAGATCGACGGCCTACCCCGGTGACGTCCCGGCCTCCTGGCGGCCGGCGGACTGGCGGCGGCCGTGGCCCTGTTCCGGCGGAAGCCGACCCCACGGCCGGCGGACGCCTTCAAGCACCCGTAGCCCGTCGGCGGGTGGACGTGGGGCGGCTTCGGGTTCATCAGCCGCGGGCCGGCGTCAGGCCGGGACGCGGTCCGACTTCAGGGTGGCAACGAGCCGGGTGGAGGGGGACCGGCGATGGGCTCGCCGGAGCCGAGACAGGTAGAGGGCGACCTCCCGCGAGTCGAGGCGGACACCTTGGCGTCGGGCGTCGGCCACGATCCGCTCGGCCGACTCGCCCCGGTCGGTCCACATGAAGAGCCAGTCCCGGACGGCCCAACACTCGTCTTCCACGGGCGATCCCCGGCTAACTTGGTGATCGCCGCACCATTGGCAGAACCCGTGCCGGCGAGCGGGGGTGCCGTCCGCACCCGATTTGGCCCTTCCACTGCAAGCACTTAGGTGGCCGTACCGGCTCGACAAGTGGCTTGCCCGTGACCCCGGACGGCCCGCGGCCCGGGCAGTCGGTGCCACGGAAACGGGCGGATCGACGGACGACTCACCGCTCGCCGACCGCGGCGTGACGAGCCGCGACCTCGGCACCTGTCAACGGCCTGTCATAAACCGCCACCTCGGCCAGCCGCCCCTCGAACCCGAACCGCTCGTCCGGCCGGCCGCCGATCAGAATTCCGTCGGGCTTCCCCGTAGCGGGCAGTTCGGCATCGACCTCCTCCCGGCCGTTCAGGTACGCCCGCACCCGGCCGCCGTCCCGCACCAGGACCGCATGGGCCCACGCCCGGAACGGGGCCGGCGTCCGACCGGCCGGCCGGGTCTCGCCCATCGGGATTGCTAGAGCACCGGCCGACCCCTTCTTTCCCCCGAGGGCCAGGCCGTCTTCCGCCTGCTCCGCGACTGTGAGGGTGAACAGCGTCCCGGTCCAGTCCCGGGCGTCGGCCGGGAAGCCGTTCCAGAACCACACCTCGACCGAGTACCGCTCGCCGAGCGGGAGGAACGTGGCCGTGACCCGTCCGCCGGCGAAGTGGGCCGCCCGGTTGGCCGCCGCCGGGCCGTCGAACCGCCGCGGCACCGGTCCGTCCAGCCCCCACACCACGCCGGGCTCGACCGCCCCGGGGTTCTTCCCGGCGAGGTCCGCGGCCGTCGCGCCGGACAGCTCGCCGAGCCGCCAGTACGCGACCGGCTTGGCGGCGAGGACGTGCTTGGCGTAGGGGTCGGCCGCCGGGTCCGGCAGCGGCTTCCGCTTCTTCCCGGCCACCTTCTCCAAGAGGCCGAGGACGGCGTCGGTGATCTTGGCCTCGGCCCCCACTTCGAGAGCGGCCGACCGGGCCGGCCAGGTGGTGTACCCGCCGAGCGGGTGCTGCTCGGCCGGCGGGATGTACCCCTCCGACCCGTTCGCCAGCTCGACCGCGAAGGTCCCGGCCAGCGGGCTCTGGGCCTTGATCTTGAGGCCGGTGATGGCGAATACCTCGTTCGGGATGGCGGCGATGCCGAGGTCGCCGACGCGGACCGCTTGCAGCTTCAACTCCCGCTTCGGCTCGTCGTGCAGGAATACCGCCTCCCGGGCGTAGATTTCCGGCTGCGTGGTCGGCTTCTTACCGTTCAGCCCGGCCACCACCTTCCGGGCCCAGGCCAGCCGCTCCGGTGCGGGCACCCGCCGACCGAGGGTCAGGGTCGTCTCGGCCATCGCCAGCGAAACATCGGGCCGATACCGGACCGCCTTCAACGCCTTCTCGCCCACGTCGGCCAGGGCGTCGGCGTAGTCCTCCATCGTCTGCTTCGGCTGCGGCTTGCCGAAGTCCATCCACATCAGGTCGCCGGAGGTCCCCTGCGACAACATCGCCACGAACCCCTTCCGGCCGCCGCCGACCCGGCGTTCGAGTGTCCCGCAGAACCGGCCGAAGTAGTCGGCCGACACCGGGGCCGTCCCGAAGTAGTGCATCGAGAAGTTGGCCAGCACGGCCAGCGGTCGGCCGTCGGCGTGGCGGACCGACAACAGGGTCAGCCAGGGATCGGTCGGGCCGGACGGACCGACGAAGTCCGGGTGTAGATAGCCCGGGTGCATGTTCGACCGGACGGTGAGGTCGCCGAACGGGTCGGCCCGGACCTTGTCCGACCGGAGGACCCACTGGCGGTTGTGGGTTAGGTGGCCCGCGTCGGCGACCGCCCACCCGGCCTCGGCCGGGGCCAGGTTCGCCACCGCCTCCCGCACCGCCTGCACGAGCTGCCGTTCGAGGAACGCCCCGTAGGCCGGGTCCGGGTCCGACCCCAGGCAGCCCATGACGGCCGGGGCCGTGTGGGTGTGGGTGGCCGAGATCAATTGGCGGTCGGCCGGGATGCCGGTCTCGGCGGCGATTAGGGCCTTCGCCCGGTCGAGGAACTCGCGGGGCATCATGCAGTTGTCAACAACCACAACGGCCAGCCGGGTGGTGCCGTCGTCGAGGACGAGGGCCCGGGCGTGCAACCGGTCCTGAGCGGCGGCCGCGGACGCCTCGGCGAACCCACAATTGACCACCACCGGGAACCGCTCCGGGGTGACATCGATGGCCGCGGCACCCGCCCGAAGCTTCGGCTCGGCGGCTACGGCCGGCGCGGCGATGAGGAGGGCGACCCAGGCGAGGACGACGCGGCGGGGCATGGGGCACCCGGGTTGAGGGCAGGTCAGGCGATCCAGGCGCGGAAGGCATCGTCGTCCACGTTCCGGCCGCTGACGACGACCACGACATCGCCGTCGCCGGTCAGGTCAACTGTGCGGTCGAGCAGGGCGGCCACCCCGATCGCCCCGGACGGCTCGGCCCGCAGCCCGTGGCGGTCGTACAGCCACCGCATCGCCGCCCGCGTCCGGTCGTCCGGGACGGCCGCGGACTCGGCCACGAGCCGGCGGAGGATCGGCCAGTTGTGTTCGCCCACGTCGTAGGACAGGAGACCGTCGCAGATGCTGGCCGGGCGGTCGAGCCGGACCCGCCGGCCGGCCGCCAGCGACTGCCGGAAGTCGTCCGCCCCGGCCGGCTCGACGCCGACAATCCGGACCGCCGGGAAGCCGTCGGCGACGGCGACGGCGTGCCCGGCCATCAGCCCGCCGCCGCTGACCGGGCAGACGAAGTGCGACAACCGACGGCCGTCCCGCCGCAGCTCGGCCACCACTTCCAGCCCGCCGACCCCGTTCCCGGCGATCACGTCCGGGTCGTCATAAGGCGACGCCTGGACCGCCCCTTCGTGTTCGGCGATCTCTCGGGTGATCCGGTCCCGGTCGCCGGTCAGGTGGTCGCGGGTGATGTCGTAGGTGCGGACCTCGGCCCCGAACGAGCGGGTTCGCTCGAACTTCACCCGCGGGGCGGACTCCGGCATGACCACGATCACCCGCCGGCCGAACCGCATCCCGGCGAACGCGATCCCCGAGGCGAAGTTCCCGGACGAGTGGGCGGCCACCGGCCGGTCGCCGAGGCGGGGCAGGTTGGCCGCCATCCAGCCGAGCCCGCCGAGTAGCTTGAACGACCCGGACGGCGTCCACCCGTAGTCCTTCAGCCACACCCGGCGGGACGGCGGCAGCCCGAGTTCCTGTTCAAGCGGGTATGACCGGACCAGCGGGGCCGGGGAGACGTGCGGCCGGACCGCCCGCTCGGCGGCCCGGACATCCTCGATGCCGACAACCCGAACCGACATGGCGGCCCTCCGCGTGGTCGTAAGCGGAGTTGTACCACGCCCGGCCGGCGGTGTCACGCTACCCGGCGATGCGGTCGATCGACGCCACCTCGTCGGGCTCCAGGCGGAAGGCGAGGGCGGCGAGGTCGTCCCGCATGTGAGCCGGGTCGGTCGTCCCGGTGAGCGGCAGCATCCCCGCTTCCTGGGCGAACCGGAAGACGACCTGTGCGGGCGTCCGGCCGTGCCGATCGGCTATGCGGACGACTTCCGGGCTGGCCAACACGTCGCGGTTGGCGGTCAGCAGCGAGAAGCCCTGGTAGACCAGCCCATCGGCCCGGCAGAACTCGCGGACCCGCCGGTCCCACCCGCGGGCGGCGTAGCAGCGGTTCTGGACGAACCGCGGCCGGACCCGGGCCCCGTCACAGAACGCCCGGAGCTGGTCGAGCGAGACGTTGCTGACGCCGAGGAGCCGGGCCTTACCCGCGGCGTGCAACTCCTCCATCGCCCGCCACGCTTCCCAGTCGTCGGCCCCGAGCCCGTCGCGTCGAGACGGCCCGTGCAGGACATAGGAGTCGATGACATCCACCCCGAGGTGGGCCAGCGAACTGTCGAAGGACTGCCGGACCTGTTCCGCGACCGGGGCGGCCGGGTCGTAGGGGAGGCGGTGGTCCTGGCCGGCCCGGAAGGTGAACTTGGTCTGCACGAACAGCTCGGCCCGGGACACGAGCCCAGCGGCGTTTGCTGAGGCAACCGCCCGGCCGACCCCGGCCTCGTGGTAGTGCTTCCGCTGGTTGGCGGTGTCGATCCCGCGGAATCCTTCGTGGAGAGCCAGGGCGGCCAGCGCCTCCGTCCGGTCCTCCTTCCAGGCCGTCCCGTACAGGAGCCGCGGCACCCGCACCCCGTCGACCATGATCGCCGCGTCGGACATGATCCACCGTGTCACAGGATCGGGATGACCCGCGCCCCGTCGGCCGGCGGGGTGGCGAAGGCGGTCGCCTCCCGGCCGGTCCGGACCCGGTACTGCTCGGTGATCCGCTGGGCGACCTCGTCTTGCCGGTCGGCCCGGACGAGGGTGATGGTACAGCCGCCGAACCCGCCGCCGGTCATCCGCGACCCGATCACCCCGCCGGCCGGCCCGACCGCCGCGGCCGCCTCGACCAGCACGTCCAGCTCCGGGCACGACACCTGGAAGAGGTCGCGCAGCGAGGTGTGGCTGGCAGCCATGTGCCGGCCGACCCGGTCCCAGTCGCCGGCCCGGACGGCGGCCGCCGTGTCGGTCGTCCGGGCGTTCTCGGTGATGACGTGCCGCGCCCGGCGGTAGGCCACCGGGTCGAGCCGGCCGCGGGCTTCTTCCAGTTGCTCCGGTGTCACGTCCCGCAGGGCCCGGACGCCGAGGGCCCGGGCCGCCTCCTCGCACTGCTTGCGGCGGGCCGCGTACCCGCCGTCGGTCAGGGCGTGGCGGACGTTGCTGTTGACGATCAGGGCGGCGACCCCGGGATCGGCGAGTGCCACCGGCTCGATCACTTGAGACCGGCAGTCGAGCAACAAGAGGTACCCGGCCCGGCCGAAGACGGACGAGAACGGGTCCATGATGCCGCACGGCACTCCGGCGTACTCGTGCTCGGCCCGCTGGCAGAGGAGGGCCTTCTCCGCCGGGTCGAGCGTCGTGCCGGTCATCGCTTCGAGGAGGGTGGCCGTGGACACTTCGAGGGCCGCGCTGCTGGAGAGCCCGCTGCCGAGAGGCACGTCCGAGTGGATCACCGCTTGGAAGGGCAGGACGGCCACGCCCCGGGCCAGGAACCCGGCCACCACCCCGCGGACGTAATTTGCCCAGCCGTCGGCCCCGTCCGCCTTCGGGACGGGTGGCGAAAGCGCGACGCTCGCCCAGGCGTCGAGGCTGGCGGCGTACACGCGGGCATCCGGCCCGTCGGCTGGCCCGGCGGCGGCGACGGTGGACCGGTCGATCGCCATCGGCAGGACGAAGCCGTCGTTGTAGTCGGTGTGCTCGCCGATCAGGTTGACCCGGCCGGGGGCGGCCGCGACCCACCGCGGCGGGCGGCCGAACCGGACGGCGAAGTCGGCGGACGCGGCCCGGGCGAGGGCGGCGCGGCGGTCGGACATGCGGTCTCCCCCATCCCCGGCGGCGGGGCGGTGCGGACATGATACCGCCCCGGCCCCGCCCGCCCTACCCGATCCCGCCCGCACGGGCTATGCCGATGGCGTCCCTCCCCTCACGAGGTCAGCCCATGCGGGCGTTCGCCGTCCTCGCGCTGGTCGTCTCGTCCCTCCCCGCCGCCGCGGCCGACCTGCCGCGGAGTACCCCCGAGGAGCAGGGCGTCTCCCCCCGGGCCGTCCTCGCCTTCGTCGAGGCGGCCGACCGCGGCATCGACTCGCTCCACAGCGTCATGATCGTCCGGCACGGCCGGGTCGTCGCCGAGGGGTGGTGGGCCCCGTACACCCCCGACGCCCGGCACATGCTCTTCTCCCTGAGCAAGAGCTTCACCTCCACGGCCGTCGGGCTGGCCGAGGCCGAGGGGAAGCTGAGCGCCGACGACCCGGTCCTGAAGTTCTTCCCGGACGAGGCCCCGGCCAACCCCGGTAATCAGCTCAAGGCGATGCGGCTGACCGACCTCCTCCGCATGAGTACCGGCCAGCAGACCGAGCCGCCCCGCAAGGCCGACGAGCCGTGGACGAAGACGTTCCTCGCCCACCCGGTCCCGTTCAAGCCGGGGACGCACTTCCTGTACAACACGTCGGCCACCTACATGGCCTCCGCCGCCGTCCAGAAGGCGACCGGCGAGACCGTCCTCGACTTCCTCAAGCCTCGCCTCTTCGACCCGCTGGGCATCAAGGACCCGACCTGGGAGAAGAGCCCGCAGGGGATCAGCACCGGCGGGTATGGCCTGAGTGTCCGGACCGAGGACATCGCCAAGTTCGGCCAGCTCCTCCTTCAGAAGGGGAAGTGGGACGGCAAACAGCTTGTCCCGGCGGCCTGGGTCGAGCGGGCCACCGCCCGCCAGACCTCCAACGGCAGCAACCCGAACAGCGACTGGGACCAGGGGTACGGCTACCAGTTCTGGCGGTGCCGGCACGGGGCCTACCGCGGCGACGGGGCGTTCGGCCAGTTCTGCGTCGTCCTCCCCGACCAGGACGCGGTGGTCGCCATCACGGCCGGGACGAACGACCTGCTAGGCGTCCTGAACGTGGTCTGGGACAAACTCCTGCCGGGGTTCACGCCGTCCGCCCTCCCGGCCGACGAGGAGGCCCGGGGCAAGCTCAGCCAGGCCCTGAAGGGGTTGACCATCAAGGTGCCGCAGGGTAACGGCACCGCGCCGGACGTGGCCGGCAAGACGTACAAGTTCCCGGCGAACGAGCGGAAGCTCGAATCGGTGGCGCTGGAGACCAAGGACGGGGACGTGACCCTGGTGGCCAAGTTCGACGGGGCCGAGCGGCGGATCGCCTGCGGCCGGGGCACCTGGAAGGCCGGGCGGGCGGCGTGGGGCCGGCTCTCCGAGCAGCCGGCGGCCGCCAGCGGGGCCTGGACCGCTGACGACACTTACACCGCAAGGGTCTGCTTCACCGAGACGCCCTTCGTCGTCACCCTGCGGCTGACCTTCACCGGCGGCGAGGTGCGGTACGAGTCCCAGATGAACGTCGGGTTCGGGCCGACCAAGGAGGCCCCGCTGGTCGGGAAGGCGGAGTGACGCCGGGCAGTCACTGCGGGGCCGGGTCGTGCCGGACGACCGCCGGGTGCATGGTGTAGAGCCGCAACCCGGCGGGCGTGTCGACCAGGACGCCGCTCGACTTGTTGGCGACGACCGGGGTGAGCGGGTTGCCGGCGTACTTCTCCCACCGCACGAGATCGTCCGAGGCGGCCACCCCGACCGACCACTTGCGGGCGTCCGGCCCGTCGGTCGCGCAGCCGTGGTAGTAGGCGTAGTACCGGCCGCCGTGCCGCACCACTTGATTGAGGGCGATCATGTCGCGGTCGTAGGCCCCGGGCCCGGGGGATAACACCGGCTCGTCCCGAACATTCGTCCAGACGCCGAGGTCATCCGACGCGGCCAGCCAGACGCCCTTGTCTGACCGCTCGTAGAAGAGCAGCCATCGGCCGTTGTCCCGGAACAGCGTCGGGGTGCCGTAGGGGCCGTCCGGGATCGGGTCGCCGTTCGCCAGCCGGATGTTGAGCCGGCCGCGAGCCTCCCAGGTGACGCCGTCGGCCGAGGTCAGCCACTGGGCCCGGTCGTTCTCCCCCTCGGCGACCATCAAGTAGCGGTCGCCGTCCCGCACGACCATCACGTCCTCGACCCACCGGTCCGGGAGGAGTGGGTTGCCGGGATGGCGGGTCCAGGTAACGCCGTCGGGGGAGGTGGCGTAGCCGAGCACCCGCCGGCCGGTCGGGGTGCCGTCGTATCCGGTGTACCAAAGCTTGAAGACGCCGTCCTCGACGATGATCCAGCCCCGCTCCCGAATCTTGGCGTCCCAACGCCCCGGCCCGGCCCCCTCGAACACCGGCCCGCCCCGTTGGTCGGCGAACGCGACCAACGTCCGGGGGTAGAGGCCGGGTTCCGGGATCGACGGGCGAGCGGCCGGCCGGCAGCCGACGGCGGCAACGGCGATCACCATCAGGGCGCGGCGCATCGGTCTTCTCCGGGAATGTGGCCGGCCCCGGTAGGATAGCCGCCACGACGCCCGACGGAGGACCGACCCGATGGCCGCCGACCCCGACGAGCCGCGCTACCGGCCGGCCGACCTGATCGACTACGCCGCCGCCCTGTTCGCGGCGGCCCGGTGCGACGGCGACAAGCCCCATGCCATCGCCGCCGGGCTGGTCGAGGCCGACCTGCTCGGCCACACCACCCACGGGCTGCAACTGGCCCCGGGCTACCTGCGGGAACTCGCGTGCGGGTCGATGTCGGCCCGGGGCGAGCCGGAGGTGGTGGCCGACCGGGGGGCGGCCGTCACCTGGGAAGGGCGGCGACTGCCGGGCGTCTGGCTGGCCGGGAAGGCGGTGGACCTCGCCGCCGACCGGGCGGTGACGCACGGGCTGGCGTCGGTCGTCATCCGCCGCGGCCACCACATCGGCTGCCTGGCCGCCTTCCTCCGCCGGGCCACCGACCGGGGGCTGATGGTCATCCTCGCCAGCTCCGACCCGGCCGGGGCCAGCGTCGCCCCGTTCGGCGGCCGCCGGGCCGTCTTCACCCCGGACCCGCTGGCCGTCGGCATCCCGACCGACGGCGACCCGATCCTCATCGACATGAGCGCGTCGATCACCACCAACGGGCTGACGGATCGCCTCCGCCGGGAAGGGGGGCGGTTCCCGGGGATGTGGGCACTCGATGCCGAGGGCCGGCCGACCGACGACCCGGCGGCGCTCGCGGCCGACCCGCCCGGGACGCTCCTGCCGACCGGCGGGGCGGACCACGGGCACAAGGGGTACGGGCTGGCCCTGTTGATCGAGGCGCTGACGCAGGGTCTGAGCGGTTTCGGCCGGGCCGATCCGCCGACCGGCTGGGGGGCGTCGGTGTTCGTCCAGGCGTTCGACCCGGCCGCGTTCGGTGGGGCGGCCGAGTTCGTCCGGCAGACGGGCTGGACCGCGGCCGCATGTCGGGACAACCCGCCGGTGCACGGGGTGGACGCGGTCCGGCTGCCGGGGCAGCGGGGGCTGGAGCGGAAGCGGCTGGCCCTGGCCGAGGGGTTGGTCCTGCATCCGGGGATCATGGCCGCCCTCGCCCCGTACGCCGAGCGGTTGGGGGCGATCCCACCGGACCCACTTTCCGGGGCGGGTCGAAGAAATCCGAGCCGGGGAGTTGACGTATAACGAAGTAGCAAGTAACATCAGGATCACGTCCCGTGTATGACCACCTTGTTCCCCGCGTGGGCTATGTCAAACCCCCAATCGGTCCGCCGCGGCGGGTTCACGCTGATCGAGCTGCTGGTGGTGATCGCCATCATCGCCGTGCTCGTCGGGCTCCTGCTGCCGGCGGTCCAGAAGGTCCGGGAGGCCGCGTCCCGGATGAGCTGCCAGAACAACCTCCACCAGATCGGCCTGGCCCTGCACAACTACCACGGGGCCTACGGCCACTTCCCGCCGGGGTTCACGTCCCAGGCGGTCACGCTCAACGGGGACGGGCTCGGGCCGGGGTGGGGGTGGGCCGCCCACATCCTGCCGTACATGGAGCAGGAGCCGCTGTACAAGTCGATCGACTTCAGGAAGGACATCGCCGACCCGGCCAACGCCGCGCCGCGTGTCACCAGCCTGAAACTCTACCTGTGCCCGTCGGACAACCCCCAGAAGCCGACGTTCGACGCCGTCTCGGACCCGGCCGGGACGGTCATCTGCCCGGTGGCGTTCGCCAACTACGCCGGAATCGGCGGGCTGTTCGAGGTGACCGACAACCCGGACGTGAACACCGGGTTGCTCCTGCGGAACAGCCGGTTCCGGTTCGCCGACGCCCTGGACGGCACGAGCCAGACGCTGATGGTGACCGAGCGGCAGAGCAAGCGGTCGCCGATGACCACCTGGGTCGGGGCCGTGACCGGGTCGGTCAACCCGCCGCTGGTCGCCGGGTACGAGGAGGAGGGGCCGCCGACGCTGTGCCTCATCAACCTCGGGGAGGCGGCCGACAAGCGGACCCCGAACAACCCGCTCGACCACGTCGAGGACGCCTCCAGCCGGCACACCGGCGGGGTGAACGGGCTGTTCGGGGACGGGTCGGTCCGGTACATCCGGGACACGATCGACCCGCTCGCCTGGGAGGCCATCGGCACCCGGGCCGGCGGCGAGGTGGTCGGCGACTTCTAGCCCGCCCCGAGGCACCCGGCATGTCGGCCGCCGTGACTCCTGACACCGTTGCCCGCAAGTGGCCGCCGGCCGGCGCGCTGGCCGCAGGCGCGTTCCTGCTGCTCGCGGCCGCCGGCGGGGCCGTCTGGTGGCTCTTCGGCGGCGACGAGTTGGCCACCCTCCGCGGCCACAAGGGGCCCGTCCGGGCGGTCACCGTCAGCCCGGACGGAGCGTCCCTGGCGTCGGCCGGGGACGACGGCACCGTCCGGGTGTGGGACGCGGCCAAGAACCGCGAGCGGGCGGCGCTGACCGGCCACGAGGGCAAGGTCCGGGCTCTGGCGTTCGGCCCCAGCTCGCTCCTGGCCAGCGTCGGCGATGACCGCACGGTCCGGCTCTGGGACTCGGCGTCCGGCGAGCCGAAGGGCGTTCTGCCCGGCCCGAAGAAGGGGCTGGAGTGCGTGGCCGTCTCGCCGGACGGTTCGCAGGTCGCGGCCGCCGGGGTCGAGGGCGTCGTCTACGTCTGGAAGGTGGCGGAGAAAGGGCCGCCGCGGGCCGTCCCCGCCCACCCGAAGCACGTCCACGGCCTCGCCTTCACCCCGGACGGGAAGACGCTCATCTCCGGCGGCGAGGAAGGGGCGGTGAAGTTCTGGGACGCGGCAACAGGTACTCTCTTGTCCGCGACCGCCGCCGACAAGCACCACATCTTCGGGCTCGCCATTTCCCCGGACGGGAAGACGCTCTACGCCGCCGTGGGCGGGGTTGGAGTGCGGCGGTGGTCGCTGCCCGACCGGAAGGAGCTGCCGCCGGTCGAGGGGGCCGGGATGATCCGGGGGGTGGCCGTCTCGCCGGATGGCGCGACGCTGGCGACCGTCCACGAGGACGGCACGGTGAAGGTCTGGGACGCGGCCGACGGCCGGCTCCGGAAGACTTACACCGGCCACGCGAAGGTCATCCTTGGGGTGGCCTTCGCCCCGGACGGGGCCACCATTGCCACCGCCGGCGGGGACGGGACGGTCAAGCGGTGGCGTGTCCCCGCCCGCTGACCCGGGCGGGAGGGAACCGCGCCCGTACCATAGACCTCGGCCGGACCCCGGACGAGGAACAGCGGTGCGGGTCGCACACTTCGACTGCTTCAGCGGCATCAGCGGCGACATGGTCCTCGGGGCCGTCATCGACGCCGGGGTGCCGGCCGAAGCCATCCGGGCCGCCCTCGACTCGCTCGGCCTGCCGATCACCCTCGAAGTCGAGAAGGTCAAGCGGAACGGCATCGCCGGGACGAAGGCCACTGTCACCGCCCCGGACCAGGAGGAGTACCGCTTCCTACCGGACGTGGAAGCGATCATCGCCAAAGGGGCGTTGACCGACCGGCAGCGGGCCACCGCACTGGCCGTCTTCCGCAAGCTGGCCGCGGCCGAGGCGGCGGTCCACGGGATGCCGGTCGAGCGGGTCCATTTCCACGAGGTCGGGGCCCTGGACAGCATCGCCGACATCGTCGGGGCAGCCGTCGGGCTCGACCTCCTCGGCGTGGACACGTTCACGGCCCGGTCGGTGCCGCCGGGGTCGGGGATGGTGAAGTGCGCCCACGGGCTGATGCCGGTGCCGGCCCCGGCCACGGCCGAGTTGCTCAAGGGCGTCCCCCTGGCCACCTCGGCGGTGAAGGGCGAGTTGACCACCCCGACCGGGGCCGCCATCCTGGCCACGGTCGTGACCGAGTACACCGACAGCCCGGCCCTGACCGTCGAGCGGGTCGGCTGGGGGGCCGGGGCCAAGGACTTCCTCGAACAGCCGAACCTCCTCCGGCTGCTCGTCGGAACAACACCGGAACCGGGGGGCTCACGCCCCCCGCTCGCCGAGGAAACAGACACCGTCGTCGTCCTGGAAACGAACCTGGACGACGCCGCGCCGGAGGTGGTCGGTTATGCCTTCGACCGGCTCCTGGCGGCCGGGGCGCTGGACGTGTTCGCGGTCCCGATCCTGATGAAGAAGAACCGGCCGGGGGTGCTCCTGACAGTCCTCGCGGAACCGGACAAGGCCGCGGAGCTGGAGGCGATCCTGTTCCGGGAGACAGCCACGTTCGGCGTCCGGCGGACGGAGGCCCGGCGGTCGAAGCTCCGGCGGGAGGCCGTCACGGTTGAAACCCCGTGGGGGCCGGTGGCGGCCAAGCGAGGCTGGCGGGACGGGCTGGAAGTGCTGACGCCGGAGTACGAGGACTCCGCCCGGGTCGCCCGCGAGCGGGGCGTGCCGCTGCGGGAGGTGTACGCGGCCGTGCGGCGGTAAATCGGGAAACCCAGGGCGTTGCCCTGGGCTATGCTGTCGCAGCCTTTCAGGCTGCCCGCCTTTCGACCCTGAAGTGGTCGGACAGCATAGCCCAGGGCAACGCCCTGGGTCCGTTCACGCCCCCTCGCGCTCGATCCGCAGGACGTTGTGCGGGTTGACGTTGAGCGTGTACTCGATGAACCCATCGGTTAGCGGCGACACCTCGCCGACGACCACCCCCCGCGGCGTGACCATGCACTGGTCGGCGTGACGGATGGCGTACACGGCCCCGTTGGCCAGTACCATCTTGAACGGGGCGAACGGGGTCCGGCGGACCTCGGCGAGGATGTTCTGAGGGGCCATGCCGACCTCCGACGAGCGAGACGTGTCAGGTGCCGCGAGGGACACCATACATCCACCGTACCCGACTCATCGGCCTTTCACAACTCCTTTTTTTCTCATAATTCGTGCGGGGCCAGGAGTGTAAACGGGAACCAGGGGAGGTTCCGGGCCACCCCGAACACGACCATCACCCCGGTCAGCACCCAAATCCACCGGTCGGTCCGGCGGCTGAAAGGCCGGGCCGGGCGGTTCCCCGCCCACGCCCGGAGCGAGCGGGCGAACGCCCACCCGACCACGGGCAGCACGGCCACGATGAGGGCGTTGTAGGCCAGGGCCTGGAGCGGCCGGCCGGTGAGGGCGGCGTGCAAGGCCCGGGTGGTGCCGCACCCGGGGCAGTGCAGCCCGGTCAGGGCGTGGAGTTGGCAGCGGGGGTAGTACGAATCGGCCGTCGGCGGGACGGTCGCTAGCAGGTAGACCCCCGCGGCGGCCCCGACCGCCCCGAAAACGAGCAACGCCCCGCGGACCACCGCGCGGCGGCCGCGGGGGTGTCGGGCCGAGGACGCATCCGTGGGGGTCACGGGTTCTGCCGCTGCTTGATGACGTTGTCCAGCGCCACGGTGGCGAACAACACGACGTTGAGCACGATCCCGGCCAGCCCGGCCACGAGCACGATGGTCGAGTTCCGCTTCCCGTCGGGGGTCTTGAAGGTCGCCAGCTCGACCCCGCCGAGGATGACCGAGATCAGCGGGCAGCAGAACACCCCGAAGAGGGCGAAGATGATGGCGACCGCGATATTCCCCATGAACCCGTCCATCCCGCCCGCCCGGGCCGGTGGCCGGTCGTCGTACCCGTCGTCGTATCATCCCGGTCCCGCCGGCGGCGGGGCGGCGGGCGGTCGTCGACATCGTCCCGGTCGTCGTAGTCCTCCCCGCGGGCGTGGGCCATGCGACACCCCGGGGACGGGCCGGCGTTAGGCAGCAACTTACCGGGCTCGCCGGTCGGGGTCAAAGCCCCACCCGGGGAATCCGCCGGTTTTTCCGGCCGGCCCGCCGGCGAATCCACCCCCTTGAACTTCACCCCCGAGTTCGTGTCCTTTGGGTATCCCCGCCCGCGGAGAACCGGGCGGCCCCACGGAACACCGGACATGCCCTCGTCGTCGGACATCCGCCAGCAGTTCATCGACTTCTTCGGCAAGAAGCACGGCCACACGAACGTCCCGTCCAGCCCGGTGGTGCCGGTCGGCGACCCGACGCTGCTCTTCGCCAACGCCGGGATGAACCAGTTCAAGCCGTACTTCCTCGG
>JAIEQO010000823.1 GCA_019747655.1 Gemmataceae bacterium
CTGAAGTTGTGCAGCGGCAAGGCCATCATCAACTCGATCAACCTGGAGGACGGCCGCAAGACGCTCGACCCGAAGACGATCCTGGCCAAGAAGTACGGGGCGGCGCTGGTCGCCTTGACCATCGACGAGAAGGGGCAGGCCGACACGGCGCGGTGGAAGTTCGAGGTCGCCAAGCGGATTTACGACATCGTCGTGAACGAGTACGGCATCCCGCCGTCGGACCTCCTGTTCGACCCGCTCGTCTTCCCGGTCTCGACCGGCCAGGAGCAGACCCGCAAGTCCGCCATCGAGACGTTCGAGGCCATCAAGCTCATCAAGGAGAACCTGCCGGGGTCGCTCACCCACGTCGGGCTCTCCAACTGCTCGTTCGGGCTCAACCCGTACACCCGCCAAGTCCTCAACAGCGTCTACCTCCATTACGCCCTGGAATACGGCCTCGACTCGGCCATCCTGCACGCGGCCAAGATCATGCCGCTGGCGTCGATCGACCCGGAGGGCAAGGAACTCTGCCGCCGGCTGCTGTTCGACGAGCGGGTGTTCGACGCCGCCGGGAATTGCACCGAAGACCCGCTGCAACTGCTCATCGCCCATTACGCCGACAAGAAGGGCGAGGGGGCGAAGAAGACGGCCAGCCTCGGCGAGACGGTCGAGGAGCGGCTGCGGCAGGCCATCATCCAGGGCCGGCGGGAGACGCTGGTGGCCGACCTGGACACCGCCCGCGAGCGGTACAGCCCGATCGACATCATCAACAAGATTCTCCTGGACGGCATGAAGGTCGTCGGCGACCTGTTCGGCAGCGGCCAGATGCAGCTGCCGTTCGTGCTGCAATCCGCCGAGGTGATGAAGGCGGCCGTCGCCCACCTCGAGCAATTCATGGAGAAGGTGGAAGGGGCCGAGAAGGGGAAGATCGTGCTGGCCACGGTCAAGGGCGATGTCCACGACATCGGCAAGAACCTGGTGGACATCATCCTGACCAACAACGGGTACAAGGTCTTCAACCTCGGGATCAAGCAGTCCGTCGACGCCATGATCGCCGAGTTCCAGAAGCAGCAGGCCGACGCCATCGGCATGTCGGGTCTACTGGTGAAGTCGACGGTCATCATGAAGGAGGACCTCGTCACCCTGAACGAGCGGGCGCTGAACCCGCCGGTGATCCTGGGCGGGGCGGCGCTCAACCGCCGGTACGTCGAGCAGGACCTGCGGGCGATCTACAAGGGGCAACTGTTCTACGGTGAGGACGCCTTCGACGGGCTGCGGATCATGGACCAGCTCGCCGCCCGGAAGAAGCTCGAAGCGGTCGGCAGCGCCGCCCTCAAAGGGGTCATCAAGGGGAGTGGTACGTCGCGGACGGTGATGACGCCGGCCCAGGAGAAGGAGATCGTCTGCAAGGTACGGGCCGACAACGCCCACACGAAGAACGGCCGTCCCGTCCCCCGGCGGTCGCCGACGCTGCCGCCGGCCCCGGACGTGCCGGTCCCGCCGTTCCTCGGCAGCCGGGTCCGGACCGACTTCGACATGCGCGAGGTCTTCGGCTACCTGAACGAGATCACGCTGTTCAGTACGCAGTGGCAGTTCCGCAAGGGCGGGGTGAAGGTCGCCGACTACGAGAAGCAGATCGCCGAGACGGCCCGGCCGGCGCTGGAGCGGCTGAAGAAGCTCTGCCTCGACGAGAACATCCTCCGCCCGGCCGCGACCTACGGGTTCTTCCCGGCCGCGTCCGACGGCAACACGCTCACCGTCTATCACGACGACGGCCGGACGCCGCGGGTGACGTTCGATTTCCCCCGCCAGGACCACGGCGACCAACTCTGCCTGAGCGACTACGTCAACCCGGCGAAGGACGGCAAGGCCGTCGATCATGTCGCCTTCCTGGCGGTGACGATGGGCCGGCGGGTAACGGAGGTGGCCCAGGAGTGGTACAACGCGGGCAAGTACCAGGACTACCTGTACCTGCACGGGCTCGGGGTGGAGTCCGCGGAAGCGTTGGCCGAGTTCTTCCACCGGCAGTTGCGGCTGGAATGGGGCATCGGCGGCGACGACGCGAACGAGGTCCGCAAACTGTTCAAGAAGCACTACCGGGGCTGCCGGTACGCCTTCGGCTACCCGGCCTGCCCGCGGCTGGACGACCAGGCCCAGCTCTTCCAGCTCATCGAACCGGGGCGGATCGGCTTGGCCCTGAGCGAGCAGTTCCAGTTGGAGCCGGAGCAGTCCACCACCGCCATCGTCATGCACCACCCGCAGGCCAAGTACTTCAACGTCAGCCGGTACACGGACGCGGTCGCCGAGTAGAAGAGTTAACCACAAAGGCACGAAGGACACGAAGGAAGGACCGGACGGAGAATTCTGTTCTACCCTTCTGCCGCCGGCTTTGTGTCCTTTGTGTCTTCGTGGTAAGTCCGTCTTGTCCTCCGACACCATCCGGATCGCCGGGCTGCGGGTCCTGTACGGCTCGTTCGCGGCCGTCGACGGCCTCGACCTGGCCGTCCGCGGGGGCGAGCTGTTCGGGCTGATCGGCCCGAACGGGGCCGGCAAAAGCACCACCCTCCGCGTCCTCACCGGTCAACGGCGGCCGTCGGCCGGTGCGGTCTCCGTCTGCGGGTACGACGTGGTCCGGGAGTGGGCCGCGGTCAAGCCGCTGTTCGGGTACGTCCCGGACCGGGACAACCACTTCACCGAGTTCACCGGCCGCAAGAACCTCCGCTTCTTCGGCCGGCTCTACGGCGTCCCGGACCGCCGGGCCGACGAGGTGCTGGAACTGGTCGAGCTGGACGGGTCGGCCGACGTGCCGGTGGCCGGGTACTCGCTCGGGATGCGGAAGAAGCTGCTGCTGGCCCGGGCCCTGTTGCACGACCCGCCGGTCCTGTACCTGGACGAGCCGACGGCCAACCTCGACCCGCACTCGGCCGCCCTCGTCCGCCGCCTCCTCCGCGACCGGGTGAGGGCCGGGGCGACGGTGGTGCTGACCACGCACGACATGGACGAGGTGGACGCGGCCTGCGACCGGGTGGGGATCGTCTGCCGCGGGAAGCTGGTGGCCCTCGACGCCCCGGCCGCCCTCAAGCAGCAGCACACCGAGCGGGTGGTCGACGTGGTCCGGACGGACGGCCGGCGGGAGGCGTTCGCGGTCGACACCGACCGCGGCCGGCTGGGCCTTGCGGAACTCGTGGCGGCCGGCCGGGCGGCCACGGTGCATACCCGGGAGTTCGACTTCCGGTCGACGTTCCTCCGGCTGACCGGGCAGGCGTTCGAGTAGTCGGGAGTCGCAAGTCATCAAGTCGTCAGGTCTTCAAGTCATCAAGTCGGGATGGCCCATCGGGTCAGGCTCATGACTTGATGACTTGAAGACCTGATGACTTGCGACTCCCGACTTACCGAGACGGGGCGTCCCGGTAGTAGCCGGCGATCTTGGTGCCGTCGGCCTTGGTGTACCCGCCGACCCAGACGCGGTCGCGGGTCCCCGGGGGTGGAGCTTTCTTGGCGTCCGACCCGCTGTACTTGTTCGACCGCGGCCGGGACTTTCCGGGCTGCGACACGCTGGCCCGTTCTAGCTTCCAGGATCGACCCTTCGCCGCCGCCATGATGACCTCCGGTGCGTTCGGTGCGGTGGGCCTCATCGACCGTTCCGGATGCAACCGGTGTGCCGGGATTCGTTGATGCGTGCCCACATTCTTGCCGCCCTGCTCCGCAAGGAGTGGGACCGGCACCTGGCCAACCGCGGCGGGGTCGCCCTCGGGCTGCTCCTGGTCGCGGCGGCCGTCCTGATGGGGGCGCTGGCCCCGGACGAGGCGGCCGGGTCGGTCGGCCGGGTCGGCGGGGCCCACCACTGCTTCGTCGAGTTCGACGCCCAGACGCCCCTGGTCGCCCACCTCGCCCGGCACGTCCCGCCGGAGTTGGCCGGGCAGGTCCTCTTCCGGCCGCTGGCCGACGCCGACGCGGTCGACGGTCTGATCGTCTACGACCCCGGGGTCGGGGCGATCCAGGTCCGGCAACCGCCCGGCGGGCCGGTCCGGGTGTCGGTCTGGTATCCGGACGGCGACCCGGCGGCCCTGGCCCGGTTCGAGGGGTGGTTCTGGCGGGAGGCCCGGCGGGCGTTCGCCGACGAGGCCCGGCGGGCCGGCCGAGAGTTGCCGCCCGACCCTCCGTTCGGCCCCGATGAGACTTGGCTGGTCCTGGAAGCCCACGGCCGGCTGCGAGACCGGGCCGGGGCGGCGGTGCCGGAGCTGGCGATCGACCGGAAGGGGCTCGGCGGGGCGGTGCTGGACATCCGGGCGGCGGTGGCCACCGGGATGGTGGCGTTCGCCCTGTACTTCGCCTGCGTCTACCTGCTGGCCACCCTGACCTGCGAGGAGCGGGAGCGGGGGCTGCTGTTGGCCCAGGCCCTGTCGCCGGCATCCCCGGCCGAGATCGTGGCGGCGAAGGCCCTGTTCTACCCGGCGCTCGGCGGGGCGTTGGCGGCGATCGTGGCCGGGGCGTACCGGCCGGCGGTCCTGGCCGACCCGTTCTTCTGGCTTTCGCTGGCCGCGGTCGGGGGCGGGTTCCTGGGGGTCGGGATGACGGTGGCGGCCCTGGCCCGGACCCAGCGGGCGGCGTTCCTCGGGGCGATGGGCTACCTGCTGGCGGTCTCCCTACTGCTGCTCGGCTGCACGGCGGCCGGGGTCCGTTGGGTGCCGTACCTGGCGGTCGAGTACCACGGCCCGCGGGTGCTGCACGCGGCCCTGACCGGGGCGGTGTCCGAGGACCACTGGGGCCACCTCCTGGCCGCCGCCGGGCTGGCGGCCGGGTGGCTCCTCCTGGCCGGGTGGCTATTCCGGAGGGTCCGTCATTAGTCCTTGGTCTTTAGTCCATAGTCCTTGGTCCAAACTTGACCGCTTACCGCCCCGGGTGGCCGCCCGGAACGAGAGCCAAGGACTACGGACTATGGACTAAGGACCAGAGGGTTCCGGTCGTAACACCTGCACCGGGGTTTCATCTCCCCCAGTTTCCGCAGATTGCCTTTGACGGGTATTTTGCTCACCTCTACCATCCTCAACGCGGGCCCGCCGCGCCGAGCGGTCGGCGTGTCGGGATCAAACGGAGGAGGGGAACCAGATGTACAGTATCGTGTTGATGGCGGCCGCGGGGACCGGCACGGCCGCCCCGGCGGCCGACACCCCGGCCGCGGTGGTGGTGCCGGCCGCCCCGGTGGTGGTCGCCGGGTGTACCGGCTGCACCGGCTGCACCGGGTACGTCGTTAGCTCCGGCTGTAACGGCTGCTACGGGTCGTGCCACGGCGGCGGGCTGTTCCACCGCAAGCGGGGCGGGTGCCACGGCGGCGGGCTCTTCGGCCACCACAACAAGTCGTCTTGCAACGGCTGCTACGGGGGCAACAGCTGCACCGGGTACTCGTGCTTCGGGTCGTACATGGGCTGCCAGGGCGGGTGCTACGGCGCCGGGTACGGGTGGGGCTACAGCTACGGGTACGGCGGGTGCTGCGGCGGGTGTTACGGGTACGCCGGGTACAACTACGGGTTCAGCGGGTACGGCTGCGCCGGCGGCGGCATCTACCCGTCGTACAGCTACCCGTACTCGGGGGCCCCGGCGGTCGTCGTCCCGGTCGAGACCCCGGTGAAGAAGGACGAGACGACCAAGCCGGCCGACGGGACGAAGAAGGACGACGGGGCCAAGAAGGAGGGCGGGAGCGGGGCGGCCAACCTGAAGTTCCGGCTGCCGGCCGGGGCGGCCCTGTACGTGGACGGCCGGCCGACCCCGGGCGAGGGGGCCGAGCGGGCGTTCTTCACCCCGGCCCTGGAGCCCGGGCAGAAGTACTTCTACGACGTGAAGGCCGAGTTCGCGGTCGGCGGGCGGACCGTGACCGAGGACCGGCGGGTGGTGGTCCAGGCCGGGGCCGACCTGGTGGTCGAGTTCCCGAAGCTGATGGCCGCCGCGGCCGCGGCCGACTCGGCCCTGGCCGGGAAGTAACTGTGCTTGAGGGCTGGAAGCCCGAAACAGCGTAACCCGGGGTAACGCCCCGGGTCGCCATCCCGCGGGCGGGGTTGGGCTTCGGCCCGGCCCCGCCCGTAGCCATTTCCGTTTGCCGCCCGACACCCATCCCATGACCCCGAGCGTCCATCTCGGTTTGTCGATCTACCGGACGTGATTGGTTCGGCCGCGGGGTGTGCGGGGTGCCGAACCAAACCAACGGGCGCCGGGGCCGGGTGGCTCCGCTCCGACCGGGGTTTGACGGAACCCGGCTCGGCTGGACCCGGCCCCGGCCTGCGACGTATAACTCCCCCAACCCCTACAACCCGCCCCCAGCCCCCGAGCGAGGACCGCCGTGGCCGACCGCTACCTGTTCACCAGCGAGTCCGTGTCGATGGGCCACCCGGACAAGGTGGCCGACCAGATTTCCGACGCGGTGCTCGACTTCTGCCTGGCCGCCGACCCGATGAGCCGGGTGGCCTGCGAGACCCTGGTGACGACCGACCTGGCGGTCGTCGCCGGGGAGATCACGACGAAGGCGGCCCTGACCCGGGAGGCCGTCGACAAGCTGGTCCGGGACGTGATCCGGGAGATCGGGTACGTCGGCAAGGACGCGGCCGAGCGGGAAGAAATCGGCTTCACCGCGGACGCCTGCCAGGTGGACTGCCGGGTCCACGCCCAGAGCCCGCACATCAGCCAGGGCGTCGATACCGGCGGGGCCGGCGACCAGGGGCTGATGTTCGGGTTCGCGTGCGACGAGACCCCGAGCCTGATGCCCCTGCCGATCCAGCTCGCCCACCGGCTGGTCGAGCACCACGCCGACCTGCGGAAGACCGGCAAGCTGAAGTGGCTCCGTCCCGACGCCAAGAGCCAGGTGACGATCGAGTACAACGCCGACGGCACCCCCCACCGCATCCACACCGTCGTGCTCAGCACCCAGCACGACAAGTCGGTGATGACCGCCAGGGGCGGGCAGGACTACTTCACCGACGCCGCCCGGGACGAGATCCGCGAGGTGCTGCTGACGCCGGTGCTGAAGAAGGAGCGGGCGGACCTCATCAAGGGGAGGCTGGTGGTCGTCAAGCCGGGCGAGAAGCCGGCCCTCGGCGAGAACGACATCGGCGTCCACATCAACCCGACCGGCTGCTTCCTCCAGGGCGGGCCGCACGGCGATTGTGGCCTGACCGGCCGGAAGATCATCGTGGACACCTACGGCGGCCGCGGCCGGCACGGCGGCGGGGCGTTCAGCGGCAAGGACCCGACCAAGGTGGACCGGTCGGCCGCGTACATCTGCCGGTACATCGCCAAGAACATCGTCAAGGCGGGGCTGGCCAGGCAGTGCGAGGTGCAGCTCTCCTACGCGATCGGCTACCCGGACCCGCTGAACATCTGGGTGAATACGGCCGGGACGGCGAAGGTGCCGGAGGCCAAGCTGGTGGACCTGATCCGCAGCCACTTCGAGCTGACCCCGAAGGGGATCATCGGGACGCTCGACCTGCGGCGGCCGATCTACCGGGAGACGGCCCGGCACGGGCACTTCGGCCGGGAGCGGCCGGAGTTCACCTGGGAGAAGACGGACAAGGCCGACGCCCTGCGGAAGGCGGCGGGGGTCTGACGCCCATGAGCCCGTCGCCCGCCCCGCCGAAGCAGCCCCCGCCCCGGCTCGTGGACGGCCGGGCGAACCCGCCGGCCCCGGTCCCGGCGGCCGTCGTCCGCGGTCTCCCGCCGGACCGGCTGGGGGATGTCGAGCGGGCCTGGGAGCCGGCCCGGGACGCCCTGGCGGTCGCGGCCCGGGCGGCCGGTGTCCCGTTGGAACACGACCACTGGCGGTGGACCCGGAAGGACCCGGCGGTGAGGGCCGACGACCTCCTGCTGGTGGCGGTCGAGGCCGGCGGCGAGGTGCAGGGGTTAATGGCCGTCCAGGCGACCCTTCGGCCGGCGGTCCGCACCCCGGGGCGGTGGGTGCTGTACGTCGATTACATCGAGGCCGCTCCGTGGAATCTGAAGGTCCCGGGCGTCCAGACCCGGCGGTACAAGGCGGTCGGGACGCTCCTGATCGGTGAAGCCGTCCGGCTGAGCATGGGCCGGGCGGCTGGCGGGCGGATCGGGCTCCACTCGTTACCCGGCGTCGAGGGCTTCTACGAGGGCGAGTGCGGGATGACACGGGTCGGCCCGGACCCGCTCTACCACGACTTGGTCTACTTCGAGTATCCTGACGGGGTGGCGGCCGAGTGGCTGACCGCCCGGGGGCTTTCCGCATGACTGCGCCGGAAGAACGGGGGCCGGTTGCGACCGGCTTGAGCGAGGCCGACCGGCGGTTCCTGGCGGCTGCCGAGGCCGAGGACCAGTACGAATCGATCTCGGCCGGCTGGCGGCCGTGGATGGGCCCCCGGCCGGAGCCGACCCCGGAGCAGCGGGCGGCACGCGACGCGGCCGACGCGGAGTCCTTCCAACGCTTCCTGGCGGCCGCCGAGGGTGAGCCCGCCGGGCCCGTCTTGGCCGGCTGGCCGGGGCCGCCGGACGAACCCCCGGCCGACCTGTCCGACGCCCTGCGGCGGGCCGCCGACGCCCGCCCCGGCGAGCCCGTCCACCTCCGCGACCCGGCCACCGACCGCCGGTTCGTTCTGCTCCCGGCCGAGGTCTACGACCGCCTCGTCCGGGCCGGCTGATCCCGAACGCTCTTCCCCCGCCGCCCGGCCGCCGGGATAATCACCGGCATGGACCGGACCGCGGCCGGGATCGCCGGGGGACTCGTGCTCGTCGCCGCCCTGGCCGCCGGGGTCGGGTTCGCCGTCCGCGACCGACGCCCCGAACCCGACGACCACTCCGGCGGGTCTCATCACCAATTCCCCCGACCGCTCTGGACGTTCGAGGCCCCCAAGCCCGGGTCGGCCGTGGCCGCCCCCGTCGCCGACGGCCGGCACGTCTACCTGGCCGCCATCCACGCTCGCGGGTTCCGGCTGTCCGGGGCCGTCTACGCCCTCGACCCCGCGACCGGCAAGCCCCGCTGGACGTTCGACCGCGACGGCGACATGCGGCCGACCGCGTCATCCCCGGTCGCGGCCGGCGGCCGGCTGTTCGTCGGCGAGGGGATGCACGCCGACTTCCACTGCCGCGGGTACTGCCTCGACCCGGCGACCGGCCGGGAGCTGTGGTCGGTCGAGGCCGACGACCACATCGAGGGCGGCCCGGCCGTCCACGCCGGAGCGGTGTACTTCTCGGCCGGGAACGAGGGCGTGGTCGCCGCCGACGCGGCCACGGGCGCCGTCCGGTGGCGGTCCGCCCTCGGGCTGCACGTCGATTCCGGGCCGACGGCGGCCGATGCGCCATCCCGGGGGTGGTTGCCCGTTCCGGTGCCCCGGGTGTTCGTCGGCAGCGGGCCGAGCCGGCGGTTCAAGGCCACCGAGGTCGTCTGCCTGGACGCGGCAACCGGCCGGCCGGTCTGGCGGACCCCGGTGCCGCTGCCGGCGTGGGCGTCCCCGGTCGTGGCCGGCGGGGCGGTGTACTCCGGGCTCGGGACCGGCCGGCTGACCGAGGGGGCCAAGCCGCCGGAGACGCCGGCCGGGGGGCTGGCCTGCCTCGACGCCCGGACCGGCGAGTTAGGATGGACGTTCCCCGTCGGCGACGCCGTGTTCGGCCGGGTGCTGGTATCGGACGGCCGTGTGCTGTTCGGGTCGCGGGACGGGAACCTGTACGCGGTCGGGCCCGACGGCCGGGAGGCGTGGCGGCTCCCGATGGGCGGGCCGGTCGTCGGCGGGCCGGCGGCCGGGCCGGGCGGGGTGTACGCCGTGTCGGTCGGCGGGCGGGTGGTGCGGGTGGACGCGGCGACGGGTACTGTCACCTGGCGGGACGAACTGGCCCGGCCGGGGCTGGAGCCGCACGTCTACGCCCCGCCGCTCGTGGCCGGCGCCCGGCTGTACGTCGCCGCCGAGCTGCGGCCGCCGGGCACCTCGGCCGGTATCGTCACCCTGTTCTGCTACGACATCCCTTCGACGGCTCACGAGGGCGGCGGATGACCCGGCGACGGCTGGTGTGGGTGGGCCTTGGCTTGGCGGTGTTGGCCGCAGGGGTCGGGGCCGCGGTACTCCTCGACCCGGACGCACGGGTCCGGGGGTGGGCGGCCGGGGAACCGTTCTACCAGGGCCGGGCGGCCACCGCCTGGCGGCACGACCTGGCCGGGGCCGACGAGGTGAAGGCGGTCGCCGCCCGGGATGCCCTGGCCGAGGGGAAGGGGGAGGCCGTACCGGTCTGCGTGTGGCTGGTGAAAAATGCCCCGGAGCCGGCGGCCCGGTGGCGGGCGGCCGAGGCCCTCGGCAAGATGGGCCCGGCCGGGGCCGCGTCCGGCCCGGCCCTGGTCGCCGTACTGGACGACCCCGACCCGCTCGTCCGCGGGGTGGCCGCCCGGACCGTCGGCGAACTGACCCCGGACCCGGGGGCCGCCGTCCCGGTCCTGGTCAAACTCTTCCCGGACGTGGACGCGATCCGGGCGGCGGCCAAGTACAAGGCGGCCGCCGGCCCGGCCGTCCCCCGGCTGACCGAACTCCTCCGGCACGACGACCCGGCCGTCCGCTGGCAGGCCGGCCGGGCCCTCGGCAAGATCGGCGAGCCAGCCCTGTCCGCGCTGCCCGAGCTGGTCCGGCAAATGGCGAACGACCCCGACCCGCTCGTCCGGGAACACGCGGCCGAGGCGCTCGGGGACATCGGCCCATCGGCCGCGGCGGCGGTCCCGGACCTGGCGAAGGCCCTGAAGGACCCGGCGGTCAAGGTCCGGCGGGACGCGGTCCGGTCGCTCGGGCAGATGGGGCCGGCGGCCAAGCCGGTCCTGGCGGAGGTGATGGCGCTTACGAAAGACCCGGAGGAGATCGTCCGGGACGCGGCCGCCCGGTCGGCCCGGCAGATCGACCCGGCGGCGGGGGGCGGCCGCCCGGACGAGGGGCGGAAGCACCAGGATGAGGATTAGGCGGCAACCCCTCGGGCCGGCCCGTCACCCGCCGTCGGCCCAGGTTACGCTCTCGACGCTCTTGCGGGCCTGGTCCCGGTGGGCCGGGTCGGTGGCCCCGTAGGTGATGGCGAAGAAGTACACCCGCCCGCCCCGGCGGAAGGCCGTCACCTCCCGCTTGAACTCGCCCTTCTTCTTCCCCCGGGTGAACGTGTACCGGGTGGCCGGGGCCCCGTTCACCGCCACCGGCTCGGCGGCCGGGTTGTCGTCCCACTTCTGCCCGCCGATCCGGTAGCCGGCCAGGAACGCCCCCAGGTCGGCGTCCTCCGGCAGGTCGGCGGCGACCAGCTCGAACTCCCCCGGCCGGTCGCCCGTGGCCTCGATGTACGTCACCAGGACGACCGGGTGCGGGAGCGGCCCGGGCGGCAGGTCGGCCCGGCCGACCATCTCCCACCCGTCCGGGGCCAGGAACCGGACCCCGGCCGCCGGGTTGCGGTAGACCGCCTCGGCGACCAGCGGCGGGGCCGACGGCCGGTCGGCGCACCCGGCGAGTGTGAGAAGGAGGGCGGGCGGGAGCCGCGGCATGGCCGTCACTCGGGCAGGGGGAGCGATTCATTCCCGGCCCGGGTGGCGGCCGCCCGGAACACGTCGAGCGGCGTGGATGGCCGGACCGTCCGGACCGACCCGTCCAGGAACAGGGCGTTCATCCCGCCCGGGTGGGGGCCGAAGAAGTCGTAGGGCTCGGACCACGGGTCGTTCAGCCGCTTGTTCCACACCCGGGCGACCGGCATCGCCTGGGGCGGCTGGGCCAGCGACTGGTAGACCGGGGCCCCGGGGGTGGTCCGGAGCGTCCCCTGGTCGATCACCCCGACCCACGGGCTTGCGGCGAGCAGGGCCGGCCGCTCCCCGACCGCCAGGGTGTTCGACAGCCCGTCGGTCACGTCCTTGAACGCCAGCCGGCCGTTGCGGACGAACACCCCGTTCCCGGCGGCCGGGGCGGCGGTCAGGTCGCCCCCGAACCCGTAGCACCCGGCGTAGCTGTTGGTGGCCGCGTCGGCGACCGGCCGGCCGTCCGCCTTCAGGACCGTGTACACCCCGGCCGCGTAGTCCGACGGGCAGGCGTACACCGGCAGCCGGACGGCCCGCACCCCGGCCGCCCCGGGCCCGGTGGTCGGGGCGGTCAGGTCGATCCGCTTGAACAGCGGGTCCTGGTCCAGGTACGGCAGGAGGTGGGCGGCCCAGCCCCACCCCGGCCAGACCACCTCGACGAACTTGATCGGCCGGGGGTAGTCGATCACCTCCTGCGGCCCCCCGCCCGGGCCGCCGGGGCCGCCGGGCTTGCCGGTGTCGGTCCACAGGTACGACGGCGGGATTGTCCCCGTTTCCCCGTGCCGGGCATGGATGGCCAGCCCGATCTGGTGGAGGTTGTTCGCGCAGGAGATGCGGGCGGCCGCCTCCCGGACCTTCTGGACCGCGGGGAGCAGGAGGCCGACGAGGACGGCGATGATGGCCAGGACGACCAACAGCTCGATCAGCGTGAACCCGCGGCGGGCGGCGACCCGACCCGGCATGACCCGCTCCCGCCCCGACGGGGCCTCGACCGGCCGGCGGCGGACGCCGCCAACCTGTCAATTGTTCCCGACGGGGCGGCGGTTGACAAGGCAAAGACGTTCGCGTGTCCCGGCCGGCGGGGCTACCCGACCAGCGGGCCCAGCACCTTCCCCTCGCGGAACAGCGGCATCGGCCGGCCGGAGGTCGTCCGGACTTCGTGGCCGGGGGCGAACCCGAGCAGGTGGAAGATCGTGGCCGACACGTCGGCCGGGGAGCAGCCGTCGGCCGCCGGCCCCTCGCCCTTGGCGTCGGTCGCCCCGTAGACGGTGCCGCCCTTCACCCCGCCGCCGGCCAGGAACACGGCCATCGACCGGGCCCAGTGGTCCCGCCCGGCCCCGCCGTTGACCCGCGGGGTCCGGCCGAACTCGCCGGCGCAGTACACCACCGTCGAGTCGAGCAGCCCGCGGTCCGACAGGTCGGTCACGAGGGCGGCCAGTACCCGGTCGAGCTGCGGCAGCAGTTGCTGGCTCAGGGTGCGGAAGTTCCCGGCGTGGGTGTCCCACCCGCCCAGCCCGACCGTCACGAACCGGGCCCCGGCCTCGACCAGCCGGCGGGCCGCCAGGGCGTTCGCCCCGAACCCGCCCGGGCCGTACTTCTCCCGGACCTCGGGCTTCTCGGCCCCGATGTCGAACGCCTTCCGCACCCGGTCCGACCGGAGGATGTCCACCGCCTGCTGCCCGAACCGGTCGAGCCCGGCCGGCAGGTCGGCCTCGTCCAAGCTCTTGAACTTGCCGTCGAAGTCGGCCCGGAGGGCGTCCCGGTCGGCCAGGTGCTTGGCCGTGAACCCGGCCGGCAGGGCGACGCCGTCCACCCGCGGCCCGCCGCCCCGGCCGGCCCCCTCGACGGTAAACGGCCCGAACGCCGGGCCGAGGTAGCCGGGTCCCCCGGGGGACCCGGCCCCGTTGTCGAAGGCGACGTAGGCCGGCAGCCCGCCGCCCGCCGGCAGGAGCTTGGCGGCCAGCGCCCCGAGGCTCGGGTACTGGACGGCCGGGGAAGGCGGGTGGCCGGTGGCCAGGTAGACGGCCCCCTGGTCGTGGGCGGTGATCGAGTGGGCCAGCGACCGGACCAGGGCCGCCTTGTCCATCACCGCGGCCGTCTTCGGCAGGTGTTCGCTGATGCGGACCCCATCGGCCTTCGTGTCGATCGGCTTGAACTCGCCGCGGATTTCTTCCGGGGCGTCCGGCTTCAGGTCCCACATGTCGATGGTGGCCGGGCCGCCGTTGAGCCAGACCAGGACGACGGCCTTGGCCTTCGACGACTTCGGGGCGGCGGCCTCGGCCCGGAGGGCGGCCGGGAGCGTTAGGCCGGCCAGCCCGGCCGACCCGACCCGCAGGAACGACCGGCGATGGAGCGCGGGCATCGGTTCTCCTCGGTCCGGGCGAGCGGGGGGTGTGAGCCCCCTGATTGCGTCCATCAGGGGGCTCACGCCCCCCCGCTCGCCGGGTCGGGTTAATGGTTCAGGATGAACTCGCGGGTGTTGACCAGGGCCCACAGCACGTCGGTCAGGCCGGCCGCGCGGTCCGGGGCGGCGTCCACCCGGGCCAGGGCCGCCCGCTTCTCGGCCTCGTCGGGCGGCCGGGAGAGGGCCGCCAGGAACAGCTCGTCCACGGCGTTCGCGTCGCTCGTGCCGTCGGCCAGGAGCTTCGCCAGCCGGCCGCCCGAGAGCTTCTTCAAGAGCGCCGGGTCGGCCATCAGGAACAGCGTCTGCGGCAGGGCCGGGCCCGAGGCCCGCTCGCAGTCGCAGGTGCTCGCCCGGGCCGGCCGGCCGAACACCCGGAACACCCGGGCGGCGTGGTCGGCCCGGACCCGGTTCGTCGCCACCTCGACGGCCCGCGAGCCGGGCGGGGCGTCGTCGCCGAACTCCTCCTTCGCCCCGACCGCGTCGTTCAGCACGTCCAGCACCGCCTCGGCCATCAGCGGCCGGGGGTACGACCGGGCGAAGTTCGTCCGGTCGCGGCGGTTGGTGTCGGTCGGCGTCGAGGACAGTTGGTACGCCCGGCTGGAGAGGATCAGCCGTTCGAGCCGGCGGAGGTCGTACCCCGACCGCACGAACTCGGCGGCGAGGTCGTCGAGCAGCTTCGGGTGCGACGGCGGGTTGTTCGGCGACAGGTCGTCGACCGGGTCGACCAGCCCGACGCCGAAGTAGTGGGCCCAAACCCGGTTGACGAAGCTCCGGGCGAAGTACGGGTTGTCCGGCCGGGTCATCCACTCGAACAGGGCCACCCGCGGGTCGCCGTCCGCGGCGAGTTCGGGGCCGCCGAGCGCCTTCGGCGGCAGCACGCCGCCGGTGTCCGGGTGCGGCAGCCGGCGGGGCTTGGCCGACACGTACACCTCCCGCATCCGCGGCAGGGGCGGCCCGGCCTGGTCCTTCGGCAGTTTCCGGCGGGCCTCCAGCATCTCGGCCGTCGCGGCCACGACCTCCGGCGAGCCCTCGAACCGGACCGGGGCGAAGACGTTGGCGAAGCCGCGGTAGTCGGCCTGCGTCCACCGGTCGAACGGGTGCTTGTGGCACTGGGCGCATTCGACCCGGACGCCGAGGAACGCCGTCGCCGCGAGTTCGGTCAGCTTCTCCAGCGACACGAACTCCTCGCCCTCGAACCGCCGCCAGAAGAGGTCGAGCGACTCCCGCTTGGCGTAGGACTCGTCGAACCCGCCCCGGCTGGCCTGGTCGGTCGCGGCCTCAACCGCGATCCACTCGCGGACGCCCCGCCCGTCCCGGCTGGTGGCGGTTAGGACGCCCCGAACGACCTGATCGTAGCCGACGTTGGCCGCGACCCGCCGGCGGAACCACTCGTGCCACATCCGGGCCTTCTTCGCCCGCAGTTCCGGCGGCCCGTCCATCGCGTCGACGTTCGCGGCCGTGACATCCAGGAACTTCGTGGCCCAGACGGCGGCATGGAGCGGGTGATTCAACAGATCGTCGATCTTCCGCTCCCGCTTGTCGGGCCCGGCGTCCGCGAGGAACCGGCGGACCTCCTCCGGCGACGGCAGCCCGCCGGTGGTGTCGATCGTCACCCGCCGGAGGAACTCGGCGTCGGACGCCGGCCCGGACGGCTCGATGTTCAGCCGGGCCAGCTTGGCGAACACCTCGCAGTCAATGGGGTTGTCGGTCTCCCGGGAGGGCGAGGCTCCCGCCGCGCCGGGTTGTGGCCGCGGCGCGGCGGGGGCCACGCCCTACCCGGTGCGGTGCGGCACCCACACCCCGCCG
>JAIEQO010000004.1 GCA_019747655.1 Gemmataceae bacterium
CCGGCGCCCCGGCCCCCAAGCCGGCCGCCGGCGGCCCGCCCCCGGCCGCCCCGAAGAAGGCCGCCCCGGCCAAGAACAAGTTCAGCCACGTCGACTCGAACACCCGCCAGCTCGGCCAGAAGATGGTCGACCTCGGGTTCTTCGACGAGGGCCAGCTCGAGTCGATCTACGACGAGATGCGGACGACCGAGGCCACCCTGGCCGAGCTGGCCAAGGACCGCGGGCTGGTGACCGACGACCAACTCCTCCAGGCGACGGCCGAAGTCCACGGGATGCGGGTGGCCAACCTGGAGGAGACCAAGCCCCAGCCGGCGGCCGTCAAGCTGGTCCAGAAGCCGATGGCCGAGCTGTACAAGCTGGTCCCGATCAGCTTCGAGAACGACACGCTGTCCGTCGCGATGGCCGACCCGAACAACCTGATGGCCATCGACGACCTGAAGAACCTGCTGGGCATCCGCAACGTCAGCCCGATCCTGGCCCCCCAGAAGCAGATCGAGGAGCTGATCCAGAAGGCCTACTCGGGGGAGAAGGAGGAGTCGATCTCGGCCCTGATCGACTCGATGAACGCCGACGAGTCGCTCGGGGCGAACTCGCTGCGGCGGGAGAACTCGATCGACCTGGACGACCTCGCCGAACTCGCCAACTCGGCCCCGGTCCGCAAGCTCATCAACATGGTCCTGCTGATGGCCATCCGGGACCGGGCGTCGGACGTCCACTTCGAGCCGTTCGAGGACGAGTACAAGATGCGGTACCGGTGCGACGGGGTGCTGTACGAGATGGTCCCCCCGCCCCGCCACCTGGCCACCGCCATCGCCAGCCGGATCAAGGTCATGTCCAACCTGGACATCGCCGAGCGGCGGATGCCCCAGGACGGGAAGATCGAGCTGAACGTCGGCGGGAACCAGATCGACATGCGGGTCAGCGTCCTGCCGACCCTGTTCGGGGAGAGCGTGGTCGTCCGGGTGCTGGACAAGTCGTCGGTCGGGCTGTCGCTCGAGCGGATCGGGATGGACCCGGTCCTGCTGGCCCAGTTCCGGCAGGTGATCCGCAAGCCGAACGGGATCGTCCTGGTGACCGGCCCGACCGGGGCCGGGAAGACGACCACCCTGTACTCGGCCCTGTCGGAACTCAACGACATCGAGACCAAGATCATCACCACCGAGGACCCGGTCGAGTACGAGATCGACGGCCTGGTGCAGTGCCCGATCAACCACGAGATCGACCTGACCTTCGCCGCCGCCCTGCGGGCGATCCTGCGGCAGGACCCGGACGTGATCCTGGTCGGCGAGATCCGGGACCTGGAGACCGCCCAGATCGCCATCCAGGCGTCGCTCACCGGGCACCTGGTGTTCTCGACCCTGCACACCAACGACGCGCCGTCGTCGATCACCCGGCTGCGGGACATGGGGGTCGAGCCGTTCCTCATCACCGCGACGGTGGAGGCGATCGAGGCCCAGCGGCTGGTCCGCCGCATCTGCCAGAACTGCCGGACCGGGTACGCCCCGACCAAGGAGCAGGCGCTGGAGCTGAACCTGACCCTGGACGACGTGAAGGGCAAGCAGTGCTTCTACGGCGAGGGCTGCGACAAGTGCAACAACCTCGGGTTCAAGGGCCGGACCGGGCTGTACGAGCTGCTCATCCTCAACGACGACATCCGGGACATGGTCAGCCGCGGGGCGTCCACGGACCAGATTCGGAACTACAGCCGCAAGCAGGGCACCCAGAGCCTCCGGGACGCCGGCCTGGCCGCCCTGTTCGCCGGCACCACCACCCTGGACGAGGTGGTCCGGGAGACCGTTTTGGAAGACGAGGCGTAGGCAGGCGTCATCAAGTCGTCAGGTCGTCAAGTCATCACGTCGGGACCCCCGACCGGTGGCACGCCTGACGAGGGGCGGGTTCCCGGCCTGAAGACGTGACGACTTGAAGACCTGAAGACGAGGGACAAATGCCGACCTACAAGTACGAAGCCCTGGACACCTCGGGGGCCGAGGTCAAGAACCAGATCGAGGCGACCAACGAGGAGGAGGCGTCGCAGAAGATCAAGGCGATGGGCTACTTCGTCACCAAGCTGACCGCCGGGGCGGCCGGCAAGGGGAAGAAGAAGAAGGGCAAGAAGACCGGCAAGAGCCGCAAGACGTTCACCATCGGCGGCGTCTCCCAGAAGATGCTGGTGACCTTCACCCGCCAGTTCTCGACGCTGCAGGACGCCGGGCTGCCGGTCCTCCGGTCGCTCCGCATCCTGGAGCGGCAGATGAAGCCGTCGGTCCTCAAGAACTCCTTGATCGACGTGGTCGAGGACGTGGAGAGCGGGTCGAGCCTGTCCGAGGCCCTGTCCCGCCACCCGAAGGCGTTCAGCAAGCTGTACGTGAACATGGTCAAGGCCGGCGAGGCCGGCGGGGCGCTGGAGGTGATCCTCCAGCGGCTGGCCGACTTCCTCGAGAAGGGCCAGAGCCTCAAGCGGAAGGTGATCGGGGCGATGGTCTACCCGGCCGTCGTCATCTTCGTCGCGGTCGGCATCCTGACGTTCATCATGGTCGCCATCATCCCGAAGTTCAAGAAGATCTTCGACGAGTTCGGGATGACCCTGCCGTGGGCCACCCAGAAGCTGATCGCCATCTCCAACTGGATGGCCGACTACTGGTGGACCATCCCGATGTTCCCGCTCGGGCTCTACCTGCTGATCAAGCTGATCCGCCTGTCCCGGGCCGGGAACTACGCCCTCGACCGGCTGACCCTGTGGATACCCGTGGTCGGGTCGCTGGTCGAGAAGACGATCGTGGCCCGGACGATGCGGACCCTGGGGACCCTCATCAGCTCGGGCGTGCCGATCCTGGAGGCCATCAACATCGTCAAGGAGACGGCCAACAACGCCGTCTTCGAGCGGATGTTCCAGCGGGTCCTGGAGTCGATCCGGGAGGGCGACACGATCGCCGACCCGCTCCGGGAGAGCCGCCTCGTCGACGACATGGTGACGAACATGGTCGAGGTCGGCGAGGAGACCGGCGACCTGGACACGATGCTCTCGAAGATCGCCGACTTCTACGACGAGTGGGTCGACACCCTGGTGAAGTCGCTGATCTCGCTGCTGGAGCCGATCATGATCGTGTTCCTCGGGTTCACCATCGGGGCGATCGTGATCTCCTTGTTCCTGCCGCTGATCAAGCTGCTGGAAGGGCTGTCGAAGTAAACCGACCCGGCGGGGTGAGCGGCGCGGCGTCAGCCCGCCGGTCGTTCCCGGACACCGGCGGGCTGACGCCGCGCCGCTCACCCATGACAGGAGGGACGCATCGATGACGACGCGGTACGCGGCCCGCCGGGCGGGCTTCACGCTGATCGAGCTCTTGGTGGTGATCCTGATCATCGCCGTCCTGGCCGGGCTGCTGCTGGCCGGACTCGGGGCTGCCCGCACGTCGGCCAAGAAGGCGCAGGCCACGACCGAGATCGCCCAGATCGGGAACGCGGCCGCGGCGTTCAAAGCGAAATTCAACACCGGCTTCATCCCCGCGTTCCGGCCCGGGATGACGGACGGATCGAGGTTCCGGCTTCGGAAGACGTATCAGACGACCGACCCGGAATTCGCTTACCTGACCCAGTTGTTCCCGAGCATTAACGCGGCCGACAACGGCCTGCCCGCGGCGCTGGTCAACGACAACCCGGGTCTGACCCCGAACCAGGTCCTCACGTTCTTTCTGACCGGGGTGAACCAGCAGGGCTTCTCGACCAACCGGACCATGCCGTTCACCCCGCCCACGGGCAACGACAGCCGGACCGGGCCGTTCCTGGACGTCTCGGCGAGCCGGATCGTCAACGGGCACTACGTCGACCCGTGGGGCGTCCCCTACGCCTACTTCGCGTTCGACCCGGGGCTGAACGCCTACCCGCACAACAACAACCGGGCGTCGAACCGGCCGGGCGAGGTCGTCGCCCCGTTCCTGACCTGGCCGGACAACACCATCCAGGTCGACGGCACGGCAATCGCCCCGAACGGGGTGCAGGCGTACTACGCCTTCCGGTCGCTGACCGAGCCGGTCCAGTTCCTGAACCAGAAGGGGTTCCAGATCATCTCGGCCGGGCCGGACCAGGTGTTCGGCCGGGGCGGGAACTGGGTCCCGGGTCAGGACGACTACGTGTCGAACGCGGTCGGTGGGGACGACATCAGCAACTTCAACCAGGGCTCCCTGAACCAGCGGAACCAGTAACCGGAGGGACCCATGCGGCGGACCACGCGGCCGGCCCCCCGGGCGGCCTTCACCCTGATCGAGTTGCTGGTCGTCATCAGCATCCTGGCGATCCTGGCGGCCTTCGTGGCCGGCGGGATCGGGATGGTGCGGACGGCCCAGATGAAGAAGGCCACCGAAGAGACGATGATCAAGCTCCAACTCGCCCTGGAGGGCCAGTGGAAGAGCGTGGCCGACGACGCCAGCAGCCGGAACAAGCCGCCGTCGAGCGAGGTCGTGGCTTTTTGCGACGGCGACCCCGACCGGGCCCGGTCGCTGTGGGTCTACCTGAACCTGAAGCGGGAGTTTCCGCAGACGTTCGCCGAGGCCCGGAACCCGACCCCGCCGGCCCCCGGAGTTCCCGGCCTGACCTCGATCCCGGCCCGGTCGACCTTTGCCAAGCTCCCGAACGTGGTCCCGGCGAACGCGGTCGAGCGGCGGGACCAGGCGGCCGTCCTGCTGTACCTGATCCTGTCGGAGAAGTCGAGCAAGGGTTCGACGTTCAGCGCCGACGATGTCACCCAGTCGGCCCAGGGTGAGGTGACGGTGAACGGGTTCACCGGCCGGGTGTTCAAGGACGCCTGGGGCGGTCCCGTCACCTTCGTCCGGTTCACCCAGACGGCCGAGTTGAACCGGCCGCCGTACACCCCGGCCCAGGCCGGGGCCAACCTGTTCGACTCGATCGACCCCGGCCGCAAGCTGTGGGGCACCTGGACGACGGCGGCGAACAAGGCCCAGGCGGAGTCCGTGTTCGGGGCCGGGTTCTTCACCTTCGACCAGGCCAACCCCGACCCGACGGCCGGCGGCCGGCCGATCTGGAACCGCCGGCCCACTGTGGCCTCGGCCGGACCGGACAAGGACGGCCAGTACCCGCCGGCCGGGGACGACGACGACATCCTCGGGTACCGCCTGACCCGTCAGGGGGGGGGGAACTGACCATGACCCGGCCGGCTACGACCCCCCGCCCGGGGTTCACACTGGTGGAACTGCTGGTGGCGATCACCGTCGTCATCGCCCTGGCGTCGATCGCCCTGCTCGTCGTCCCGGACGTCCTGAGCCAGGACCGGACGACGGACGCGGCGGGGACCGTCCGCCAGACGCTGATGATCGCCAAGGCCCGGGCCCAGCGGGACAACCTACCCCGGGGGGTCCGGCTCCTGACCGGGACCGACCCCTCGAACGTCGTGAAGCTGAACGCCGGAACCGTCGGCCAGTTCTGGGTCACGGAGTTGCAGTTCGTCGAGCAGCCGACCCCACTGGTCCCGAAGCCCGACGAGCGGGTCGAGATCGAGTTCGGGTTGGTGCCGCCCGCCGACCCCAATGCCGGGTCGCTCCAGACCCCGCCGAACGTGTTCTACATGGCCATGTCGCCCGAGATCGAGGAGTACTTGAATACGGAACTCGGGGGGGGCCGGCCGGTCGAGTTGCGGATGCTCCGCGGGGGCGACCCGATCACCCTGACCCTGACCGGGCAGCCCCCGGCCGTTACCGGGCCGATCGTAAGCGGGACCCGGATTGGTCCGCGGAACTTCCAACTCACGGTCGACTGGGTGAAGTCCAAGCCCTCGCTCGACGCGCTGGTCCTCCAGGCCGAGGCCGGGACGGTCCTCGGGCTGAGCGGCTTCTGGATCAACCGCCCGGCCCAACCGCTGCTCGGCGAGCCGCTGGTCGCGCTGCCCCAGAACACCTGCATCGACCTGAACTTCGGGGTCAGCCGGCCGAGCGCCACGGCCGGCCAGAACTTCGAGATCATCTTCGCCCCGAGCGGGGAGGTCCTGTACTGGGGCCAGGGGCAGTTGTTCCTCTGGGTCCGGGACTACACCAAGGTCGCGGACATGACCCCGCTGACGCCGACGGCGGCCCTGCCCAACCAGCCGTACACCTACAACACCGCCCTCCAGCAGTTCCAGCGGGGGGGCGAACAGCAGGTGGTGGCCCTGAAGACCAAGTCCGGGTCGCTGGGCGTCGCCCCGGTCTTGTGGCCGCGGAACGACGGCACCTACAACCAGGTGTCGCCCGGTGTTTACGACGACCCGTTCACGCTCGCCCGGCAGGGGACCGGCGGCCCGTAGCCGGCCCGGGACGGAATCCCCCGACGCCCAACACCGTCTAACGTCCACCGCCCGCCGCGCCCCCGCGGCGGGCCCAGGGAGGCCACCGACCATGACGACCACCCGCCGCCGGCCCGGGCTGTCGCTGACCGAGGTGCTGGTCGCCCTGTTCATCATGGGCATCGGGGCGATCTCGATCCTGACCCTGTTCCCGCTCGGCGCCCTGAACATGGCGTCGGCCCTGAAGGACGACCGGACCAGCCAGGCCGCCCTCCAGGCGGACAGCCTCCTCCGGTCCTACTGGGCGTCCGACGTGGTCGGGAGCCCGACCAACCCGGACCCGTTCGTCAACGCCTTCACCGACCCGGACGCCAGCGGCACGGCCGACGCGCAGGCGGGCGAGCCGAGCTTTCCGGTAGTCCTCGACCCGATGGGGTTCGTCGCCCGGTCGGGCCCCGCCCAGACGTGGGTGACCGGCCTTCCGGCCTCACTCCTCCCGCGCCGGAACCTGCGGATGGTGGAGAACGCCGGGGCGGCCAAGAACAACTTGGCCCTGCGGACGTGCAGCCTGCTCGACGGGATGGGGTTCGACCCGGCCAGGGGCGGGGACCCGTACAACCCGGACAGCGGGGTGGTCGACCGGGAGTACCGGTACAACTGGCTGTGGGTCATCCAACTCCCGCGGGTGGGCGACTCGAACACGGCCACCCTGACCGTGGTGGTGTTCGACAAGCGGACCCACCTGTTCGTCCCGAACCTGGCCGAGGCCGGGCTGACGGCCACCTTCACCCCCGGCCAGTCGGCCGTCACCGTCCCGACCACCCAGGGTGTGATCCTGGCCAAGGGCGGGTGGGTGATGGACGGGACGATCCTCCCGGCCAGCCCCGGCCCGTTGACCCGGCACGCCCAGTTCTACCGGATCGTCAGCGCGACCGACGACGCGGCCGGGAATACCGTCCTGGAACTAGACCGCCCGGTCCGCCGGCTCGACGGCACGACCGGACAGTATACCGGCACCCTGGTCGTCCTGGCCGGGGTGTCCGAGGTGTTCGAGCGGCCGAACCTGACCCCTTGACCTTTAACCCACCCGGCCCCGCCCGGCCGACGGAGGCAGACCCATGACCCGGACTGCGACCCGCGCCCGCCAGGGGTTCACCATCGTCGAGCTGATGGTGGCGGCGGCCATCTGCGTGATCATCATGGCCATCCTGGCCAGCTGCTTCCAGATGGGCATCGACACGATGCGGCACCTGAAGGCGACCGGGGACATGGCCGACCAGCTCCGGGCCGCGTCGGTGGTAATCCGCCGGGACCTCAAGGCCGAGCACTTCGCGAGGGACCCGAACGCGACGGCCGGGACCGGGACGCGGGTGAGCGACCTTCAGTTCGACACCCGGGGCGCCGCGGCCCGGCCGACCGGCGGGTTTTTCCGGGTCCGCAGCACCACCCCCATCTCCGAGCAGGCCGACGCCTACACGATCGGGTCGTTCCGGGCCGACGCGACCACCGGCCACCAGCTCCACTTCACCGGCATCCTGTCGGGGAAGTCCGACCAGGAATTCTACTACACTCAGGTTCGCGGGACCGACGGCTCGGACTATCGGTTCAACAGCCGCATGGCCGAGGTGGCGTACTTCCTCGACGTCCAGCCGCGGGGCCAGACCTCGAGCGGGCTGCCGCTCTGCCAACTGATCCGCCGGCAGCGGCTGATCGCCGAGGCGACCGACCGAGCCAACCTGCTTCCGTCTTCGTCGAACACGGATGCGACGAGGCCGGCCATCAGGGTGGACGACCCCGGGGTGATCGCCCTCAAGCCGGCCGGGGCCCAGAAGGCCCCGGGCCTGCTGGAAGACCTCGTGCTCGTGACCTCCGGGAACCGGCTCGCCCCGGGCGCGGGCGGGGTGGCGGTGGCGGCCGGGAACGACGCCAACCTGTCCCCGCTGGTCAACCCGCTCCGGCTCGGGGACGACATCCTGCTGTCGAACGTCCTGTCGTTCGAGGTGAAGCTGATCTGGACCCACCAGTTGGCGTCGAACAATCCCAGGCCGTTCTCCGCCAACACCGACGCGCCGTTCGACACGCTCGGCGATGTTCCCGGACTCGGGGCCGTCGAGTTCGACACCGGGGCGGCCACCCCGCTCCAGATTCGGGTCCGGGCCGTCCAGATCCGCATCCGGGTGTGGGACCCGAAGCTCCAGATGGCCCGCCAGGCCACCATCGTCCAGGACCTGTGACCCGATCGTAGCCCGAAACCCCTCGGGGGGCCAACCGCCCCCCGCTCGCCCCGGCCGCCCGCATACACCGCCGCCCGGAGACCGTTTACCATGTTCCGGCCGCTCACCCCGCCGCCGAGCCGCCCCCGCCGGGGGGCCATCCTGGTCGTCGTGCTAGCCCTGCTGGCCCTGTTCGCCGTCATCGGCATCGCGTTCGTCTTCTACGCCGACGCCGAGGCCCAGTCGGCCAAGCTGTTCCGCGAGGCCCAGACCGGCGGCGGCCCGGGCGGCGGGGCCTTGGCCGATGACGAGTATAAGAAGGCGACCAACCAGTTCCTCGGCGACTTCTTGTTCGGGTCGGAGGACCTCCTCAACGTCCTCCGCGGCCACGACCTGATGGCCACCCTGTACGGCGGGATGCCGGCGGCCGTCATCACCGGCCACCCCCAGTTCGGCGACCCGAACAACGTCAGCCCGTCCGTCGCGTTCGACGGGGTCGGGCTGACCCACGAGCCGTTGACCGCCCAGTTCGGCGGCACCGCGGTGTCGGTCGGCAACCGGTCCCAGGTCGTCAACCACACCGCCATGCTGATCGGGACCGACACGTTCCTGATCGACCCGCACTGGACCGGCAAGCGGGCCGTCACCGGCGGGACCGTCCTCGGGGCCGCCCCGAGCCGGACCACCCCGTTCGGCCGGCAGTACGCCCCGAAGAACGTCGGCGTTACGTACCAGGACCTGAACAACTACTACCTGGCGGCCCTCGCCCCGACCTCCGGGCAGGTGCTGGTCCCGTCGTTCTTCCGGTACTGGCACTTCAACACGAACAACGTCAACGCCACGGTCAACCCGAACACCCCGAACTTCGGCTACAAGCTGGCCGCGTGGAACCCGGCCGACACCAACCCGAGCACCAACACCGCCCAGAACACCGACTGGGTGACGCCCGAGGGGCGGCTCCGCATCCTCCGGCCGCGGCCGATCGACCAGCTCACCCCGGACGACTTCGCCACCGCCTCGCTCCCGTTCCCGATCGGGTCCAACCTCGGGAACTACTCGGCCGCCCAGCGGGTGGCCCTGTACAACCTGATCGACTCCAAGATCAAGGCCGGGGCGATCATCGGCTACCCGCCGGCCAACGCCGTCCCGCCGGGGGCCCCGGCCGGCACCCCGGGGACCGTCACCGGCGACGTGCAGAACCTCGCCGGCGGGGTCGGGGTGCAGCAGAACGACAGCCTGTTCCTCCACACCGGGACCCGGCCGCTCGCGTGGAACGGCAAGTTCGTCGTCCCGCTGGTGGCCGCGCTGGTCCTCGACCAGGACGGGCTGTTGAACCTGAACGTCCACGGGAACATCCGCGGCGGGGTGTCGCCGGCCGCCCGGTCGTGGGGCGGGTACGGCCCGTGGGAGGTCAACCCGGCCGCCGTCCTCGGGGCGGCCGAGTCCGAGGCGGTCGTCCGCGGCCGGCTCGGCACGTCCGGCACGGTGGCCCGCCGCGACCCGAACGGGTCGGCCCCGACGCTCCAGCAGTTGTTCTTCGACCGGTCCGGGTCCCGCATCCCCGGGTACAGCCTGGTGAACTGGGACGCCGGCGGCAGTAACCCGCAGTTCCAGGTGCCGAACTTCGGCGGGCCCGGGAACAACCCGTTCGCCACCAGCCCGTTCTACAACGGGACCCAGTATTACGACGACAACGACCCGACCGACCCGAACAACAAGGCCCGCCGCCACCCCGGGCTGTTCACCCCGAACGACTGGGGCCGGGCGGCCGACCCGTCGGCCTCGTCGGCGAGCCCGTTCACGCTCCCCTTGTCCGACCTGCGGCGGCTGCGGCTGCGGTTCGCGGCCCCGCGGGAGGAGTACGAGGCGGCCGACTTCGGCCGGCGGCCGCAGGCCCCGGTGAACGAGCGGCCGCAGACCACCCTGGTGGCCAACCGGCCGGCCGGCCCGGGCTACCGGCTCGACCCGGCCCACCCGAACCGGATGCTGTTCACCCCCCTCTCGGCCAGCCTCGACGCCCCGGCGATGATGCCGAACTACGACCAGATCGACGGGGCGCAGGGCCTCCAGCTTCCCTTCGGGGCGGTCCACGCCGTCCATACCCCGGCCAACTACCCGCTGGCGTTCCCGAACGTGCCGTCGCCCGTGCCCCCGACCGTCCCCAGCGACCTCGGCCCGCCGCCGGCCGGGAACGCGAAGTTCGAGTTCCGCAATGTCCGGGCGGCCCTCGGCCCGATCGACCTGAACCGCCCGCTGGCCGACTACCGCACGGACTCGAACCAGCTCAGTACGGCTAACGTGTCCCTGGCCGGTAACGTCCCCCAAGCCTGGGCCGACCGGCAGAACCTGGCCCGGGACATCTTCGCCCGGCTGGTGGTCGCCGCCGGGGCAAACGCGATCGTTGACCCCCTGACCGGGAACGTGACGACCAACGCCGCGATCGCCGCGTCGCCTGGCAACCCGGACTACAACGCCCTGCGGTATTTGGCCCAGTTGGCGGCGAACATCGTCGATTACATCGACAACGACGACATCAGCACCCCGTTCATCTGGAATCCGACGGACGGGACGCCGACCGGGAATGCCCCTCTCGCCCCGGTCGCGGCGGCCGACATCCTCACGGTGGCGACGGCCAACATGGCCGCGGCCCAACTGCAGAACCGGGTGGTGTTCGGTGTCGAGAAGCCCCGGCTGGTCCTCAACGAGGTGTACAGCGAAATCACCAACGCCCCGGGCGAGCAGACGGTCGACCCCGACCCGACCGCCATGAGCCCGAAGCAGGCGGCCCATGTCCGGTTCTGGGTCGAGTTCCTGAACCCGACGAGCAACGCCGGGGCCGGGCCGATCGGGGACGGGTCGGTGAAGCTCAAGGACGGGACCGTCCAGGCCTACCGCCTCCAGATCACTCGCAACGGGTCGGGGGCGGCGACCGAGTTGGCCAAGCCGGAGAACGTCACTGGCGGGCTCGGCGCCCCGATCGTGCCGGAGATCGAGTACAAGTTCACCCGGATCGTGTTGGGGGACCCGTCGGTCCAACCGAACAACGGTCAGTACGACACACAGAGCGTCTCGACCCAGGGGATCGTGGTGTACGGCCCGCAGGTCGGGATGACCGGGAAAGGAACGGGCCCGCAGTCGTTCGAGTTCAACCCGAAGAATACGCCCCCCGGGCCGTGGACCGCGAACATGCAGGAAGCCCCCGTGGCCGGGATCGGCACCCGGCAGGACGCCCTCAACTACCAGATCGAAGCGACCAACTTCCCGCAGCGGACGGCCCTGCAGGACGCCACCTACAAGCGGCACCTGGTCGCCCTGCAGCGGCTGGCCAACCCGTACCTGCCGGCGAACGACCCGACCGACGCTTCGTTCAACCCCGCCCTGCCGCCGAACCCGTACCTGACCGTCGACTACATGGACCACGTCCCGACGTTCGACGCGGTCAACCGGGCGGCGACCGAGGGGGCGTCGCCGCCGAGCCCGAAGAAGTACGTCGACGAGCAGCAGCGGTTCGCGGTCGGCAAGGTCCAGCCGTACGCCGGGCTGGCCGGCCAGAACAACCCGCAGGCCAACGGAACGGTGCTGCCCGCGACCTTCCCGAATGCGTTCGTTCTGGCCCAGGGGTCGGTCGGGACGGGGACCACCGTTCAGCAGTCCTTCGGCCGGCACAACGGGCTCACCGCGACCGGCCCGGCGAACGCCGGGGCGGCCCTGCCGGCGAACACGGCCGAGACCCTGATGGCCCCGTTCGACTGGCTCGTCCACTTCGACCGGCCGCTGGTCAACCAGTTGGAGCTGCTCCACGTCCAGGCGGTCAAGCCCCACCTGGTCACCCAGTTCACCCTCCAGCCGCCGGCCCCGGCGTCCACGGTGGTCCGCCGCGGGGTCGGGCTGGCCCCGTGGCTCGGGGTGCAGCCGTCCGGGACCCCGGCGGCCGACCCGACCTTCGGGCTGCCGGTGGCCGACACCGCCACCTTCCGGACGAACAACGGGCTGTACCGGGCCCTCGACGCGGTCCGGGTCCGGCCGTGGACCCACGCCACCGGGCTCGGCGGCCGGGTCCACGGGCGGGTGAACCTGAACACCGTCCAGGACAGCCGCATCCTCCTGGCCCTGCTCGACCCGTCGGACCTCGGCGGGCTGGGCAACAAGTTCACCTCGACCGAGGTGACGACCCTCTGGAACGGGCTGTTCAACCCGCCGACTATCCCGCCCACCCCGGTCCCGGTCCGGACGCTCAACTCCCGGACCCTCAGCAACGCCACCGACCCGACCTACCCGACGACGTACCCGCAGAACGTGGTCGTCCCGGTCCCCGGGGCCACGACCGACGACGACCCGGTGAACGGGACCGACCGGCCGTTCCGGGCGTTCGGCGCGGCCGACCTGGCGGCCCTTGCCGGGAACACCGTCGCCCCGGCCGGGCTGGGCCTGCGGGACACCCTGCTGCGGGCCGGGCCGAACGGCCGGCCGCTGGCCTTCGTCGACCCGGCGACCCAGCCGGACCCGTACCTCCAGTCCGAGATGGTCCGCAAGCTGTTGAACAACACCACCACGACGAGCAACGTGTTCGCCGTCCACCTGACGGTGGTGTGGCACGAGGTCCGGGTCGGGCCGAACGGGACGTGGGAGGAGGTGGCGATCAACGAGGGGACCGGGCCGAACGGCCAGCCGATCCTCCGCCCCCGGATCGCCCGGGAGGCGTACAAGGACACCCCGCTGGACATGCGGCAGCAGTACTTCGCGGTGGTCGACCGGTCGAACTGCTGGCTGGCCCCGGACATCACCCCGGCGGCGGCCGTCCTCGGCCGGCCGGCCAGCCCGCCGACCGTCCTGGCCGCCCCGTTCTCGTCGGCCCTGGGCAACACGGCCAACCCGAGCCCAACCCCGCCGCCCCCGGGCGGGGCGACCACCACCCCGATCACCGTGCCGTACGACCCGGCCCAGACCGACCTGACCCGGATGACGGTCTGGGCGGACGGCCAGCCGGTGGTCATCCGGCCGGGGAGCGCCCTGGTGCTGGGGACCGGGGCGGCCCGGGAGGTGGTGGTGGTGGCCGACAACACGCCGACGGGCGGGGGTGCCCCGTTCGTGGACATCGGCGGGACGATCTTCGCCAACGTGTTCAGCCCGCTCACCCGCCAGGGGGTGGCCCGGCGGCACGAGATCGGGGAGCTGGTGTCCAACGGCATCCCCGGGCACCCCGGCCCGCAGGTGGTGACGGTGGTGAACAACGGGAACAGCCCGCACAAGCCGGTCGTCCCGTTCGCCGAGCGGGTCAGCCGGTAAAGTCGGAGACCCCACCCGCGGTCCATCCCCGCAACGGCGAGGGGGAGGAAGACCCGAGCAGACCCCACCCCCTAACCCCCTCCCCCGCAGGGGGAGGGGGGACCGGAGAAACCCAGACCCCTCCCGCGGGGAGGGGAGCCCGGCCCGATGTCGTAGCCCCGAAGGGGCGTCCGGTAATAGCCCGGGGCGTGAGCCCCGGGTGTCCGGGGTCGAAAATGACCCGGAGCCCCGCAGGGGCGACCCTCGCTCGGACGGGTCGCCCCTGCGGGGCTCCGATATTTTTGTCGACCACATTCCCGGGGCTGACGCCCCGGGCTATTACCGGCCGCCCCTTCGGGGCTCCAAACCCTCACGCCTCCGGCGGCACCTCTTTGGCCTTCACCATCTCGACCTTCCCGCCCTTGCCGACGGCGTACACGAAGTCCGTCCGGGCGGTGCAGGCGGCCCCGACCCGGCCCTTCGGGTCGAGGGCCAGGAACGCCACCTGGGCCGGGTGGACGCCCCGCCGGACGGCCGCCGCGTTCACCCGCTTGCAGGCCAGCTCGCACGCCTCCTGCGGGGCCTTCCCGCCCCGCATCTGCTCGACGATGAACAGGCTCCCGCCGGTCCGGATGATCTCCTCCCCGACGCCCGTGGCCCCGGCCGCCCCGGCCTGGTCGTCCACGTACAGCCCGGCCCCGATGATCGGCGAGTCGCCGACCCGGCCGGGCAGCTTGTAGGCCAGCCCGCTGGTGGTGCAGACCCCCCCCAGGTGCCCCTTCTGGTCGTGGGTCAGGACGGTGACGGTGTCGTGGTTCCCCTCGTCGATCGGCAGGACGTTGATGTCCGACGGGTTCCTCTCCGCGGGCTTGGCGCCGTCGGGGGCCGGGCCGCCCTTCTTCTTGTTGAGGTCCGGGTGCTTGTCGAGCCATTCCTTGATGGCCGCGGCCGTGTACGGCTGCTCCAGCGGGAACCCCTGCTGGAGGGCGAACCACTTGGCCCCCTCGCCGACCAGGAAGACGTGGGGCGTCTTCTCCATCACCCGCCGGGCCAGGGCCGCCGGGTGCTTGACGTGCTCGACCCCGGCCACCGCCCCGCACGAGAGCGTCTTGCCGTCCATCAGGCAGGCGTCCAGGGTCAGCCGGCCGAGGCGGTCGGGCAGGCTGCCGAACCCGACCGAGGTGCGGATCGACAAGTCGTCCTCGACCGCCTGGGCCCCGGCCAGGGCGGCGTCCAGGGCCGGGTCGCCGGCCGCGAGCTGCCGGAGGGCAACTTCGGCCGCCAGCTTGCCGAACGGCCAGGTGGCGATCACGACGGGGTCGGGCATTTTGCACCAGTTTCGAGTTGGGAGTTTCGAGTCTCAAGTTTCGGGGATCGGGGGTCGGCCGTAAAGGGGGAAGATGGGGGAACGGAAATGACGCGGCCGGGCTGCGGAGGGCAGCCCGGCCGGCGGGATGTTCGGAGAACGGTGCGATTGCGGCGGTGAGGTCAGGAGACGGCCGGCAGGTTCTGCTGGGCGGCGATCGCCTGCTGGCGGTCGAGCGGGAGCAGCTCCTGGCGGTAGATCGGCACGTCCCGGGGGGCCTCGATCCCCAGCCGGATCTTGCCCCGGTCGATGTCCACGACCGTGATGACCACGTTGTCCCCGATGAAGATTTTCTCCCCGAGCTTCCGGCTGAGGACCAACATGTCGCCACCCTCCGTTGTGCGCCAGTCGCCAGCAATCGCTCCCCAATTCTACGCCACGATTCCGCCGGCCGGCCGACTTGCGCCCGAAACCGGCCGTCCGCGCGGGCCGGATTGGGCCTACCGCCGGAATTATGTGTGTAAGGCCAACTTGCCCAGTTTACCAGACATAACCGTTTACCCAGTATTGGCTTGCGACCGATTACCGCCCGCAAGGCAGCTCTCGCCGGCGGCGCCAGGGCCGACCTGATCGCTAAGTTCGCGCCGGCCGGCCCGCCGGACACCTGGGCGCGGGGTGCGGTGACAACCGGGTGTCAAGCCCGACCGCGGGGGCGTCGTGGGCGGTTCTCCTTGGCGAGCGGGGGGCGTGAGCCCCCTGATGTGTGTCCCATCAGGGGGCTCA